>JAILJR010000121.1 GCA_024694565.1 Butyrivibrio sp.
TTTCCGGAGACGGAATAATGACTGAATTTGGTATGCGCATGAATCTGGGAGGTACTGTTGAAGGGAATGAAGCAGCAATGATAGAGTGCTCCAAAGAGATTGAGGAGTTTTTAGGTTCACATCATGGTAAATGAGGTGGTATGGAACCGGTAAAGGATAAAAGCGGCTTTGACATAAGCGTTGCGGAGACCTTCGATGGCCCCGGAAAGATAATATTGCAGCCTGGGGAAGAGCTTGTGCTTAAGTGAAGGAGAAAAAGTCGGGAGAGATAAGATTCGTAGAGGACAAAGGATGTACAAATCATATGACATTTTGATGCTATAATGGATTTTAGAATATGAAGTAAAACCATTAGGAGGATATCTTTTATGTTGGAAGTAGGAACAAAGGCACCGTCATTTGAACTCCCAGATCAGAACGGAGTTATGCACTCTTTGGAAGAGTATAGAGGCAAGAAAGTCATTTTATATTTTTACCCAAAAGACAATACCTCCGGTTGTACCAAGCAGGCTTGTGGCTTCTCTGAAAGGTACCCTCTGTTTACGGAAAAGGGTGCAATAGTACTTGGAGTAAGTAAAGATACTGTTGCATCACATAAAAAGTTTGAAGAGAAATATGGTTTGGCATTTACACTTCTTGCAGACCCTGAGCGAAAGGTAATAGAGGCTTATGATGTCTGGAAAGAAAAGAAGAACTATGGGAAAGTGTCCATGGGAGTAGTCCGTACAACTTATCTTATTGATGAACAAGGAATCATTATAAGAGCCAATGATAAGGTTAAGGCGGCTGAGGATCCGGAAAAGATGCTGGGAGAACTGTGATGAGAATAATTCTTTCTCCTGCGAAGAAAATGAATGTTGATACTGATAAGATTGAGTGCCAGGGGCTTCCGGTGTTTCTTGATCAGACAAAGGTAATTCTTGATTGGCTGAGAGATCAGTCTGGTGCAGATCTGCAGAAGCTGTGGGGATGTAATGACAAAATAACAGAGCAGAATTATAAGCGCATAAGAGAAATGAATCTCCATAACAGATTGACTCCCGCGATCCTGTCTTATGAAGGGATTGCTTATCAGTATATGGCTCCCGCTGTTTTTGAAGATAGCTCTTTTGACTATGTACAGGAACATCTGCGGATATTGTCAGGATTTTATGGTGTATTAAAACCGATGGATGGAGTAACACCTTACAGACTTGAGATGCAGGCAAAGGCAGCTATTGGAGGACACAAGGATCTATATGATCTGTGGGGACAGAGATTGTATGATGAGGTGTCAGATGGAACTGGTGTTATAGTGAATCTTGCGTCCAAAGAGTATTCAAAATGTATAGAAAAATATCTTAAGTCCAATGACTATTATGTAACAGTCATATTTGGCGAAATGGTAAAAGGCAAGCTTGTAACAAAGGGTACCTACGCCAAGATGGCCAGAGGAGAGATGGTCAGGTACATGGCCGAGAATGGGATTGAAGATCCCGGGGATATTAAGAACTTTGACAGACTGGGATACTTCTATAGAGACGATCTTTCAAATGCAGCGGAAATTGTTTTTGAAAGAAGAAGCTGACAGAAACTGAATAGAGAAATGTGTTTATGAAATAGACAGCAGATCATATTATTGTGATTTGCTGTTTTTCTGTTTATAAGGAAGCAAAAAAATATATTTAATTTTTTTAAACTTTTTTTCATTTTGAGGTTGTATAAAACGACCTCTCTGTGGGTATAGGTGAAAGGGCTAAAAAATCCTTTTGCCGGACATTGAAAACTGAATAGTCATTCATCAGGTACAATCCTGTGATCCGGAGCCGCAAGGGTTACTGTTTTGGAATATCTCAGGCAGCAAAGGTAATAAAACAGGCTCGGTAGAGCATAAAAAGGACAACGATGCTTCAGTAGCAGAAATGTCTACATGGTAGATTGATGTTGGGGTTGCGGGACGAAACCATTGGGTTACGTTTTGCAACCTCTGCTATTGCTTTGAGATTTGCCTCTTTCGGAGAAGGCAGAAGAAAGAATAGTTCTTTATGGACAGTTGAATCCAAGCATGTCGGGATGACGCGATAGTAAGTTCAACCGGAATATTATCGTGCTTAAATAGAGCGGATATCCTGCATGTTTAATATCGTAATATGCACATGAAGCAGTAGATCAATAAATGGTCTACTGCTTTTTTATGTGCTGATATTACTATAAACCGATAATAATAGATTCTATTGTATTCTAAACATATCTTCGTAAAAACTCTCAATTACCTGAAATCAGACCTTTCATTTGGCTATGTCCGAAAGGATATCTCCTACTGTCACCGTATTCGAATCAGAGCGAATCATCAGTGCGCAGAGATTGCAGAAACGGCGGCCGAAACTCTCTATACTCTGCCTCTCATATTTCTCAGCATTGTAGCTAAGCTGGATGCCGAAGGCATCTTTTCCATCCAAAAGCTCGACATCAAGCAGGTTATATCCTGCTCCGGCAGGCCTTTGGAGTTCCCCTGCGTCTGAAACTACGTCTTCAGCGTCATGATATTCATAAAAATCTCCCTGGTACAGGAAGCAGACAAGCTCATTTCCGTTGTAGGATCCCTTTTCTTCCCAGTAAGAAACGCTGCCGTGGGAAATGCCTTCGCTGACCTGTCTGCTGATATCTTCAAACAGCGCGGACAGGCTAAGCCCCCGCTTCAGGTGAAGAGCGACCGGAAGATCCCTGCAGAAAAATCCGACTGAATTCATGCGTCTTGCGTCAGATCTTCCGTGCCAGGTCCAGGTAAACATGATATCCTCGGAATTAGAACAGGAAGCGATGGCCAGTGCAGTCGCGGCCAGATACACTCCATTTTTCCCAAGTCCGTATTTCTTCTCGAGGGCAGCTGTTTCTTTCTGTTTAAAGTCAAATGGCAAAAAGATCCTGCTGTTTGTGTTCCCATCCGATTCGTGGTCAGGCTTCAGACAGGTTACCCAACCCGGATTATCGTAGCGGTTTGCAAAAAATTCCATATCTTTACGGAACTTCTCGGATGAGCGGCTCTCTGCCTCCTCCTTTAAAAGCTGATAGTTCCAGTCTTCTACGATCGTCTCACCGGCAAAAGCTGAGCCGATATCATCTTTCAGCTTCATCAGTGAGAAACCGTCGCAGATCACGTGATAGATATCCATTAGCACAATACTTTTACTTTCACCCTTGATTATGCGGCATCTGAAGAGTGGTTCTCCGCTCAGGTCAAAGGGCTTTACAAAGTCTGCTGAAGCCTTTTCCAGCGCCTCATCTGTCATGTCTTCCACCGGGAAAGTGAAAGCTGTCTCCGGACGGTACTTAAGGTAATAGGAACCATCCTTTTCTTCTATTATGCTCATAATAGAAGGATGAGCCTGTACAGCAGTGAGGATTGCTGATGAGAGCTTCTTAAGATCAGCGGAAGGCAGAATGTTGAAACGTACAGGCATATGGTGCAAAAAAGGCACTCTCATCCGGTTCCGGAAGCACTTTTTTGTTTACCTTACCGTTTTCATTAAGCGGAATATTATCAAGTGCGACATAACATGACGGTATCATATACAGGGGAAGTCTTTTGCTTAGCTCTTTCGCCATTTCCGCAGCATTTATCTTTTTCCCCGTGGTGTGATAAGCGCATAAATAGCGGCTTCCTCCACGTTCCCACGCCTTTACTGCGGCAAAATCCGTATGAAGAACCTCTCTGACTGCAAATTCCACCTCAGCAGGCTCGATACGGTTTCCATTGATCTTCACCATATCGTCTGAACGGCCAAGGATCGTATAATTACCTTTGTCATCCACACTCATATAGTCACTGGTCTTGAAATATGTAAAACCATCTATCGTGATAACGTTCTCCCTGTCAGCATCGTGCAGGTAACCACGGAAAAACGGCAAGCGAATGCACATAATGCCTTCCTTCTCATTTTTCATTCCGTATTCATCAAGCAATACAAGTTGTGTATTTTCATCCGGCGTACCTATCGGAGTATTCTTGTACGCCTTGTCCATATCAAAGAAGAAGGGCAGGTAAGAAAACTCAGTTGGTCCGTATGCGTTCTTCATAGGGTAACGGTCTACATACAAGTCAACAGCAATCTCGCCCGTAACCTGAAGCACTTTGAGATTCATCCCACCGGCGCTTTCAAGCGCTTTTACCAGTGTCGGGGTCATCGATTATCAGATCCGCTCCGCTGTCCTTGATGATATAGGTAATCCGCTCCTCGCCCATCATGTCCTCAACACCAACCCAGGCAGCACCTATCATCATAGCAGCAAGTCTTGACGCAACAAATCTGACTCCGCGAGGTACCCTTATAGCTACAATCTTTTCCTTGCCGATTCCCTGCTTTAAAAGCCATGTTGCCAGCCGTCCCGACATCGCCACAAGCTCAGCATAGCTTGTTTCCCGATTTCCTTCCTGGTCAACAATAGCAATTTTCTGTGGTGTGTTCAGGCTGTGTGAATAGATGTTCTCCAATAGCTTCAACATAATACATAATCTCATTTCACAAATCCAGCTGTCCCAAAAACTCTTAAATACTGAGAGTCCGCTTTTATATGATGTTCAATTCCACTTGCGTTTATATATTCTCAGCACCCTGCGGTACAGAAAACAGCGCCCATTCCTGTTTATCGCTATTATATCAGATTATCCCCTGATAGCTATTGCATAAAAATGAATTTTTTTTATATTTATAGATGCATATAATACATATGATGTCGGAGTCAAAAGGTCATTTCAACCAAAAGCGCCACAATATGCGATGGGTACATCAGTATGAACAACATATAGTACTGTATTGGCATAATAAGTGCCTTTGCCCCGACTTCATATTTATGAGTCGCCCGACAAAAGCTCACCAGTCCGGCCCCGGCTGTGCATATTGTACAATCACTTCGGGCACGCTTTCGCTCCTTTCGCTTCGTAGCGGTACTAAGGCACCAAAATACGGTGCCTAAGTACCGACGAGCTCATAGGGCCGCTCAGCCTCCTGTGCAATATGCACAGCCGGAGCCGGCCTGGCGAGCTTTTGTCGGGCGACTCATTGCATAAATAGTAAAAGTAACCCTACTTGATTTCCGATAAAGGGGAAATTCTAATTTGAAAATCCGTGAAGAACTCGAAGAGAGAGAAAAGACATTTTTAAGCAGTCACGCAAGCCTCAGCATGAACTCAAAGGGCCGCGTCAAGAAGGAGAAGGAATGTGACATAAGGCCCTGTTTTCAGAGGGACAGGGACAGGATACTGTACTCCAAGTCCTTCAGAAGGCTCAAGGATAAGACACAGGTTTTTTTATCACCTGACGGCGACCACTACAGGACCAGGATGACCCATACCCTTGAGGTATCCCAGAATGCAAGGACTATAGCCAAGGCACTGATGCTCAACGAGGACCTTACCGAGGCAATAGCACTTGGGCATGACCTCGGCCATACTCCCTTTGGACATGCGGGAGAGAGAGCACTTAATGCAGTATGTCCTGAGGGCTTTCGTCACAACGAGCAGAGTCTTCGCATTGTGGAGAAGCTTGAGAACTACGGCAAGGGACTCAATCTCACCTGGGAGGTTAGAAATGGAATTGTCAACCATGAGATTAACCTGACTCCCGCTACCCTTGAGGGCAAGGTGGTGAGGCTCTCTGACAAGATCGCATACATGCATCATGACATGGATGATGCCATCAGGGGAGGACTGATAACCGAGAGTGATGTGCCCAAGGATCTTGCCAGGATCATTGGAAGCAGCAAGGGAGAGTGGCTGGATACCTTCATTCATGACATCATCGCGACCAGCATGGATATGGATGATATCAGGATGTCCGGGCCTGTATATGACGCTTTTCACAAGCTCAGACAGTTTATGTTTGCAAAGGTCTATACCAACCCAACTGCCAAAGGCCAGGAGGGGAAGGTTGAGGAGATGATCAAGATCCTCTACAGGTACTATGTGGAGCATCTGAGCGTTCTTCCCGATTATCTTCTGGAGATGGTTGATGGAGGAGAGTGCAGCAGGGAGAGAGCGGTCTGCGACTATGTGAGCTCGATGACCGACAGATATGCAGTTGCAGCATTTGAAGAGGTATACGTGCCAAGGTCATGGGCAGTGCTCTGAATTATTTCAGCCTTGAAGGCTTAACTATCCTGACCCAAATGTCGAAAAACATAAAGACTGCTGCGCAGGTAAACGGGGGCAACAATGTACTATTCAGATCAGATAATAGAGGAAGTGCGCTCACGTAATGACATTGTGGATATAGTCGGACAATATGTCCATCTCAAAAAGCAGGGAGCTAATTACTTTGGTCTTTGTCCGTTTCACAATGAGAAATCAGGCTCTTTTTCGGTATCTCCGTCCAAGCAGATTTTCTATTGCTTCGGATGCGGAGCCGGAGGCAACGTGATCTCATTTCTTATGAAATATGACAACCTCACATTTGGTGAAGCGCTCAAACAGCTGGCGGAAAGGGCAGGGGTCAAGCTCCCAGACGAGGACAACTCCCCACAGGCCAGGGCCTTCAGGGACAAGAGACAGCTTCTTCTTGATATAAACAAGGAGGCTGCCAGGTACTACTACATGAACCTCAGGTCAGAGCAGGGCCGCAAGGGAATGGAATATTTCAGACAGAGGGAGCTGACTGATGAGACCATGAAGCATTTCGGTCTCGGATACGCAAGTATAACCTCTGATCAGATTGTCAGATACTTAAAGAGTAAGGGCTACAACGATTCACAGATCATAGAGGCGGGCCTTGCAGCCTTTGATGAGAAGAGAGGCACTCACGACAAGTTCTGGAACAGAGTGATGTTCCCGATCCTTGACGCACAGAGCAAGGTTATAGGCTTCGGCGGCAGAGTGCTGGGAGATGGCAAGCCCAAGTATCTCAATTCACCTGAGACACCGATATTCGACAAGAGCCGGAACCTTTTCGGACTCAATTATGCCAAGAACTCAAGGGCGCCCTATATGATAATCTGTGAGGGCTACATGGATGTCATAGCCATGCACCAGGCAGGGTTTGACATGGCCGTAGCTTCTCTTGGAACAGCCTTTACCTCCGGACAGGCCATGATACTAAAGCGTTACACCGACACTGTGATCCTGTCCTACGACAGCGATGAAGCCGGTACCAAGGCCGCCCTTCGCGGGATAGGCATCCTCAAGGAGGCCGGTATCAAGGGAAAGGTTCTGGACCTCAGACCATACAAGGATCCGGATGAATTTATCAAGAACCTCGGAAAGGAAAAGTTTAAGGAGCGCATAGACAACGCTGAAAATACCTTCTTTTTTGAAGTCAGGGTAATGGAGTCGGGGCATGACATGTCCGATCCTGTCTCCAAGACGGAGTTCTACAGAGAGCTGGCTGTGAAGCTCTGTGAGTTTGAAGAAACACTGGAGAGGGACAATTATCTTGAGGCTGTAGCAGCTAAGTACAACATCGCAGTAAACGATCTCAAAGCCTTAGTAGTGCAGACAGCTTCCAAAGGAATAACTGCAAAACCCATAGAGAGGCCCAAATCAGGTATCCACAGGAAGACAACACCTGAGGACAATGCCAAAAAGAACCAAAGGCTTCTTCTTACATGGATATCCGATGAGCCACAGATCCTGCCCAAGGTGGCAAAGTGGGTGAGCCCTTCGGATTTTTCGGATGACCTGTACAGGAGTGTTGCTGCTGAGATATTTGAGAGTATGAACAGCGGCGGCTTTTCGCCGGCAAGGATACTCGACAGGTTCACCGATGAGGAACAGCACCGGCAGATCTCAGAGATGTTCAACACATCTCTTGTGGAGATTGATACACCTGATGCCAGGAGGAAGGCGTTCCATGACATCATCTATTCTGTAAAGCTCTCGGGATACGAGAGACAGAAAAAGGAGATGAAGCCGGATGATCCCGACTTTCTTATTAAGACTATCCAGGGCAAGAAGGACCTGGAAAAGCTGGCACACATGGATATTTCACCTGATGACTGAAGTTAAATTCGCAAAGGCAATTGTGATGAAGGGAACTGATACGAGAGCATGTTTCATACAGTTCCACCATCATTAAAAAAAATAAAAGGATGGCGGAGAATGGCAACTAAAAAAGAGACAGAAACAAAGACAAAGATCACTGCAAAGAAGGCTGAGGAGTCGCTTGACGGCATGGCTATGGAAAAGGGCTCTGCAAAAGGGGAGACCAAAAAGTCCTCAAAACAGCTGCAGGCAGCAGTAGCTTCCGGTCAAGCGGCGCCAAAGAAGAGCGAGACCTCCGAGAAGAAAGCAGGCAGAAAGGGCGGCAAAAAGGGTGATAAGGCCGATCAGAGCCCAAAGGGTGCTAGTACTGACGGCAGGCTTGATGATGCGACCAGAGAGCTCTTTCAGCAGAAGATCAAGGAAATTCTTGCACTTGCCAAAAAGAAAAAGAACATGCTCGAGTATGCAGAGATCAGTGATTTCTTTGCAGAGCTCGGACTTAATGAGGAGCAGCTTGACAATGTCCTTGAGGTTCTCGAGAACTCCGGAATTGATGTGCTTCGGGTAACAGATGCAGATGATGACATTCCCGAGGATGATGAGGTCATTCTCTCAGATGAGGATGAGGTTGACATGGAGAACCTGGACCTCTCCGTTCCGGATGGAATCAGTATTGAGGATCCTGTAAGGATGTACCTAAAGGAAATCGGTAAGGTTCCGCTTCTTACTGCTGAGCAGGAAATCGACCTTGCCAAGGCCATGGAAGCCGGGATTGATGCCGAGAAGGAGCTTGCAGACGACGAGGGTAAGAACGAGCTGTCCTCTGAGAGAAGGAAGGAACTTGACCAGATCATCTATGAAGGTGAGGAGGCCAAGAAGCGCCTGGCTGAGGCAAACCTTCGTCTGGTTGTCAGCATAGCCAAGAGATATGTGGGACGTGGAATGCTCTTCCTTGACCTTATCCAGGAAGGCAATCTCGGACTTATAAAGGCTG
Source organism: Butyrivibrio sp. (assembly GCA_024694565.1). GTDB lineage: Bacteria > Bacillota > Clostridia > Lachnospirales > Lachnospiraceae > Butyrivibrio. The sequence continues at coordinate 8,946 of JAILJR010000121.1, forward strand.
TCGAGAAGTTTGATTTCAGAAAGGGCTTCAAGTTCTCGACCTATGCAACCTGGTGGATCAGACAGGCCATTACAAGAGCCATTGCCGACCAGGCAAGGACCATCCGTATCCCTGTACATATGGTAGAGACCATCAACAAGCTCATCCGTGTAAGCCGTCAGCTTCTGCAGGAGCTTGGACGTGAGCCTCTTCCTGAGGAGGTTGCAAAAGAGATGAATCTTCCTGTTGAGAGGGTGAGAGAGATACTCAAGATCTCACAGGAGCCCGTTTCGCTTGAGACTCCCATCGGTGAGGAGGAGGACAGCCATCTCGGCGATTTCATTCAGGACGACAATGTTCCTGTACCTGCCGATGCTGCAGCATTTACCCTTCTCAAGGAGCAGCTGGTTGAGGTTCTCGACACTCTGACAGAGCGTGAGCAGAAGGTGCTTCGCCTAAGATTTGGCCTTGACGATGGCCGCGCGAGAACTCTTGAGGAAGTAGGTAAGGAGTTCAACGTAACCCGTGAGCGTATCCGTCAGATCGAAGCCAAGGCCCTGAGAAAGTTGCGTCACCCAAGCCGCAGCCGCAAGCTCAAGGACTATCTTGACTGATATGAGTAAAGAGAAGCTAAGCAGGCAGGATGCACAAGAACGCCAATGCTTCCAATCACCCGATTCCGGAATTGCCGACAGGGATACAATGAAAAAAACCGGCATCCAATCTACGGATTACAGAATTGCCGACAAGGATGCGAAGAATTTTTCTTGCATTCCATCTTCAGATATCCGGCTTGCCGACAGGGATGCTTCCAAAGAAGCATCCACTGAATTAAATGTACCATCTGCAGCAAAGAATTCTTCTCAGGATGTGGCGCTTAAGATGTCAAAAAGGCTCATCACAGTAGCAGACATGCTGGGCGAGGTAAAAGGAGAGCGATCTTCCAAATCAGCTTGCAGCACAGAAGATCCCCTCTGTAGCTACAGATGTGTTGCTGACGTGGGCTGTGATCACGGCTACGTCTCAATCTATCTGGTCCAGAAGAAGATGGCAGCCTCCTGCCTGGCCATGGATGTCCGAAAGGGTCCCCTTGGCATGGCAGAGAAAAACATAGAAGAGTACCGCCTTTCAGATAAAATAAAAGTCCGACTCTCCGATGGCCTTTCGGGCCTGGCTCCCGGCGAAGCTGATGCCCTGGTCATAGCAGGCATGGGAGGCAAGCTGATGATAAGCATCCTCGATAAAATGGATCTGTCTCTTCTTGGAATCAAAACAATGGTTCTCCAACCCCAGTCAGACCTTGAAGAATTCAGGCGCTACATTCTGGATGCAGGCTTTGCGGTAGAAGACGAGAGAATAATCTGCGACGAAGGCAAGTACTATTTCCCTATGCGTGTCAGTGTATATCCATCAGACACCTCCGGGAACGATGCATTATCGCTCCTGTCAGATCGGATTCCAAAGGACAGAGCCCTCTGTCTGCACTTTCGCTACGGAGCCTCCAACATCCTCCGTCAGGATCGTACATTTATATCTTACCTGCTCCACGGCCGCGAAGTCACCACCTCCATCCTGAAAACCTTAAACCCCAATTCCCATCCTGACCGCTATCTTCAGTTGAAAGAAGAATTGGAAGATATCAATTACCTGCTGTCAGGTTTTGAAAACGGACTATAAAACAACTTTAAGTGAAAAATTTAATGAGTTGCACGACAAAAGCTCGCCAGTACAGCTCAGGCTGTGCATATTGCACAAGCAACTGAGTGGCCCTGTGAGCTCGTCGGTACTTAGCGAGGTATTTTCGAGCTTAGTACCGCTACGAAGCGAAAGGAGCGAAAGCGTGCCCGAAGTGATTGTACAATATGCACAGCCGGAGCTGTACTGGTGAGCTTTTGTCGGGCAGCTCATTTAATTCGAATTGTTAAATGTTTGAGTGAGGCCAAACAATATGTGCAAACGCTGAGAGGCCCTTGCGAGCGGTCGGCACTTAGCGACCGTACTTTGGTCGCTTAGTACCGTTACCAGCGAGCAGGAGCGAAAGCGTGCCCGAAGCGCTTGCACATATTGTCTGGCCGGGCAAAATAATAATCCACTTCAGAAAAAAGGAGCCTCTATGCCAGTAATCACGATAAGTGCAGTCCCCAAAGAGTATGAGCGCGGAATAACCTATGAGACGATTGCCCAGGAGTATCAGAAGTTCTATGATGCCAGGATCGCTGCCGTAATATTCAATGGAAAAATCCGCGAATTAATGAAACCGGTAAAAAAAGATGGTGTCCTCTCTTTTGTCACTGTCTCTGACAGCATTGGCTATAAGACCATGAGAAGAACCGCCGTCATGATGCTAATAAAAGCTGTAAAAGATGTTGCAGGAGTGGAGAAGCTTTCCACGACCAAGGTGGAATTTACCATCGGCAATGGTTATTACTGCACGATCAAAGGGACAGATGTAACAGATGAGCTGGTCGGCAGAATATCTGACAGATTCGCTGAAATCTCAAAAGAAGCCATTCCGATTATCAAGAAGGTCTTTCCGATCGATGAAGCAATTGAGATATTCAGGAAGCAGGGCATGCAGGACAAGGTAACCCTCCTGAAATACCGCCGCAGCTCAGAGATCAACATATACAAGATGGGTGATTTCTATGATTATTTCTACGGCTACATGCTGCCCAACACATCATATATTGAAAAATTCAAGCTTGAGAAATTCCACGACGGAATGCTCCTTACCCTGCCAACAAGGCGTTCACCCAATGAGCTTATCGTATCTGAACCCAGAGAGAAGCTGTTTCAGACGATGAAGCTTGCCAGTGACTGGGGCAGCATGATGGGAATCGGCAATGTCGGAGAGCTCAATGACAAGGTCTGCGAGGGCAGGATCAATGAGATGATCCTGATACAGGAGGCTCTTCAGGAGCGCAGGATCGGAGAGATTGCCAAGAGGATATATCATAGGGAGGGCGTCAAGTTCATAATGATCGCCGGACCAAGCTCCTCAGGAAAGACCAGCTTTGCAAATCGTCTCTCGATACAGCTTCGGACCTACGGAATGACTCCTCACCCGATAAGTCTCGACAACTACTTTGTTGACAGGGAAAAGACTCCGCTGAATCCTGACGGCAGCTACAATTTTGAGTGTCTCGAAGCACTTGATGTTGAGCAGTTCAATGAGGATATGACAAAGCTCCTTCAGGGTGAAGAGGTTGAGCTTCCCGAGTTCAATTTTATTACCGGCAAGAGAGAAATAAACGGAATGAAGCTTAAGCTTGGAGAGAGGGATGTGCTTGTAATCGAGGGCATTCACGGACTCAATGAGAAAATGAGCTACGCACTTCCAGCAAAGTCAAAGTTCAAGATCTACATAAGTGCACTTACCACTTTGAGTCTTGACTACCACAACAGGATCTCCACAACTGACGGTCGCCTTCTTAGAAGGATTGTAAGGGATGCAAGAACCAGAGGCGCTTCCGCCAAGAGGACGATCAGCATGTGGGGGTCAGTAAGGGCAGGAGAAGAGGCCAATATCTTCCCGTTCCAGGAGGATGCGGATGAGATGTTCAACTCGGCACAGATATACGAGCTTGCAGTTATAAAGCCTTTCGCAGAGCCGCTCCTTTTCTCAATATCAAAGGAAGAGCCGGAGTACTATGAAGCAAAGAGACTCCTCAAATTCCTGGACTATTTTGTATGCGTAGACAGCTCCATGCTTCCCAAAAACTCTATCTGCAGGGAATTTGTAGGAGGAAGCTGCTTTAAAGTCTGATAAAACTTCGGCACTTTGAGCTGAGCACAGGAGTGTTGCCGGCTGTCAGCTGAATCGTAAACCTGGATTAGGCTGAGATTGACAATTTCACCTTAAGCTTTTAAAATGTACATTCGTGAGCAGAATGGATGATCGCTGCCACGCAGACGAAAGGGCGTGGGAGAGGAAAGTCCGGGCTTCATAGGGCAGGATGCCAGATAACGTCTGGTGGAGGCAACTCCCAGGCCAGTGCAACAGAAATATACCGCGTAAGCAATGGGGCGGGCAACCGCTCATTGACCGTAAGGGTGGAAAGGCAGTGTAAGAGACTACCGTGCTGGTGGTAACATCAGTAGCCATGTAAACCCCATCCGAAGCAAGACCGAGAAGAGGACCATGAACCGGCCCGGTTCGTCCTCAGGTGGGTCGCTTGAGGCTGTCGGCGACGGCAGTCCTAGATAGATGATCATCCCCGACATAACCCGGCTTACAGTTCTGCTCACTAAAAAAAGATATATTCAAATTTGAAAGAACATCTGTAAATATGGATGTTCTTTTTTTTATAGCCATATTATACTAGGAATGAGGTTTTGTAATTTGATTTAACTAATAAGAGCCGGGAGGAAATATTTGAAAATGTATATGCGAGCCGGCTCGGGAAGATGCATTTTCAAATATTTCCATTTGGCGGATATCCGATAGCAGGGAAACGCCCGCGTTTATGAGTCCTGGCTCTGAACAGTTACAATTTGATTAAGAAAGGGACAGATACAATGAGCAGATATGAGTTTATCGACAGTCATGGAACATTCAGAATGGATAACCCACAGCATACTAGCGGACTCTATATTCCGGTGGCGGGGAATACGGGGCTTAGGAGTGCGGTAACACCGGATTTTGGCGGTGACAGCAAGCTGGATCAGAACCATTTTCTGATCGCTCCCAAGAGCATTTCAAACCTTCATTCTGATCGGGACACAAGGAACTTCTTCTGTGTATTCAAGGATGATATCTGGTCTGCAACAGGTGCATCTGCCACTCAGGAAGCTGACAGATTCACAGACAGGGAGGATGAGGTTCAGCTGGTTGGAGGCCGCATGTGGCAGACCGTGACCAGAACCTCCAAAAAGTGGAAGATCACATCAGAGGTTACGATTTTCTCGCTCCTTGACACACAGGCAGAGATAATGATCGTCAAGCTCACAAATGATTCAGGTGCTGACCTTACGTTCACGCCTGTTGCTGCTGTTCCTATATATGCAAGAAGTGCAGATAATCTAAGGGATCACAGACATGTGACATCGCTCTTAAACCGCGCCGTGGTTTCGGAAAACGGAGTGATCGTCAAGCCTACACTTTCTTTTGACGAGAGAGGGCATCAGATAAACGACACATCATATTATGTTATTGGAGCTGATGAAAATGGTAAGGCTCCCGCAGAATTCATCGCAGATACTGATCTCTATTTAGGTGAAGGCGGAACCTTCCTTCGCCCTCGCAGCATATTGAGCAATGACGAAGGCAACAGCGCATGGAAGAAGGCTCCTTTTAATGTTGACGGAAAAGAAAATATTGGTGCTCTCAAATTTGATGAGGTAAAGCTTGAAGCCGGAAAGAGCGTGACCTTCCAGATTGCGGCAGGATGCTTTGCTGACGCATCCGAAAAGAGGGGCGATGAGCAGATAACAAAGGCTTTGGAAGTAATAAGTAGCGCTGATACAGCACAGAAGGCATTTTTTGAAACTGCCGGATACTGGAACAGCCTTACAAACATTCATGTAAAGACTGGAGACCACAATTTTGACTGTTTCATGGAGTGGATTGCTTTCCAGCCACAGCTGCGAAGGATCTATGGCTGTTCCTTTCTTCCGCATCATGACTACGGACGCGGGGGCAGGGGCTGGAGAGACCTGTGGCAGGACTGCCTTGCACTTCTTTTGACAGATCCAAAGGGCGTCAGAGAGATGATTCTTGACAATTTCAAGGGCGTCAGGCTCGATGGCACCAATGCCACCATCATAGGCGATCATCCCGGAGAGTTCAAGGCAGACAGGAATGGAATCCCAAGAGTATGGATGGATCACGGCTTCTGGCCATTCCTCACACTAAGGCTCTACATGGATCAGACCGGGGATCTTGACATCCTCTCTGAGGACGTTTCTTATTTCAAGGACGCCCAGATCATGAGAGCCAAGGACAGGGATGACAGATACTCCGAGGAACAGGGAGTGATACAGAAGACTGAAGATGGTAGGGATTATCTCGGTTCAGTCCTTGAACATGTGCTTATTCAGAATCTGACTGCAGTATATGATGTTGGAGAAAACGGAGAGATCAGGCTTCGCGGAGCCGACTGGAATGATGCTCTCGATATGGCGAGGGACAAGGGTGAAAGTGTGGCCTTCACCTGCGGCTATGCAGGTAATCTGCAAAGTATAGCTGAGTATCTTCGCATTTACAGTGACAGGAGCGGAAATAAGGACTGCCTGCTGATTCCTGAGATAAAAGAGCTTCTTACAGGCTCTGAGGAAAGAGTTTTTGCGGATACAAAGTCGAAGAACGATACGCTGAAATCTTATATGAGAAGTGTATCACATGAGGCACCTGCGGAGAGGGAAAGCTTTTCAATCTCAGAAATCGCTGATGCCCTTGATAAGAAGGCCGATCTTATGATGAAGCTCATCAGGGAAAAAGAATGGGTTACTGACAGTGAAGGAAACGGCTGGTATAACGGCTACTACGACAACGAGGGAAGAAGAGTCGAGGGTGAATTTGACACCGGAGATGGAAAGAACGTCAGGATGATGCTGACAGGTGCGGTTTTCTCTATCATGTCAGGAACCGCAGAGGATGACAGGATTCCTGCTATCACAAAGAGCGCAGACAAATATCTTTACAGCAGGGAGCTTGGCGGATACAGGCTTAACACTGATTTTAAGGCCCTCAGGACCGATCTTGGAAGAATGTTTGGATTTTCTTACGGTGACAAGGAGAACGGCGCTGTCTTTTCCCACATGGCAGTGATGTACGGAAATGCACTCTACAGAAGAGGTTTTGCTAAAGAGGGATTTGTCGCGTTAAACAGCCTCTATGATGCTGCAATGAATTTTGAGGTGAGCAGGATTTATCCCGGTATTCCAGAGTACTTTAACGGCGAGGGAAGGGGACTTTACAACTATCTGACAGGTGCAGCCAGCTGGTACCTTATGACCGTGGTGACAGAGGAATTTGGCGTAAGGGGCATGGCAGGTGATCTGGTCATTGATCCAAAGCTTCTTGCCTGTCAGTTTGATGCATCGGGAGAGGCATCAATTACGCTTCCCTTCAGGGACAGGATTTTTAATGTGGTCTTCCACAATGAAGCAGGAAAATCCTACTCGGAGTACTCGGTTGAGAAGGTTCTGATAGACGGCAAAGAAGAGGGTGCAGCAAAGGACGGCCTGAAAGTTATTTCTTCTTCTGCGATCGATGCCCTTAGCGCAGGTGTCCATAAGATCAGCGTTTATCTCTAAGTTTTTCTGATACAAAGAGCCGGATACCGTAAGCGCACATTAATTTGGCGCCTTCGGATTCCGCATCCGACCGGATTATTCCGGATATAAAACGGCATTTTTAGATGAGGAGAAAAATACATGGATAAATCGGCAACTGTAAAAGATACAATAAGGGACTATGGTAAAAAGAGTCCATTTGCCAGCTTCCTTCCCGGCATTGCAGGGGTAAAGGGAACTCCGATCTGGTGCTATTATGTAAATCGTGGTCAGGCGGTTGTGAGCTTTGGCGTACAGGACAAGGACCACAGCATAATGGAGTTTTATCCTGCCCACAATGCCTATCAGATGGTTGAGAGGACCGGCTTTCGTACTTTTCTGAGAGTAGACGGCAAATATCTTGAGGCCTTCGCAAAAAGAGATACCGTGAAAGACATGGAGATCCATATGAACGCTCTTTTGCTTAAGGAGCAGATGGAGGACGCCGGGATTCTCTCAGAAGTTACCTACGCAACGCTACCGGGTGAGGAGATAGGTGCTCTGATAAGGATACTGAAGATTACAAACATAGGTATTGAAGAAAAAGACATAGAGATACTCGACGGAATGCCTGCCCTCATACCATATGGCTGTAATCTTGCAGACATAAAGGACATGACTCAGACAAGAAAGGCATGGATGCAGGTGGAGGATGCAGACACAAAGGCTGCGTTCTACCGCCTCAGGGTCAGCACTCTGGACTCGGCTGTAGTAAGTGAGATTGAGGGCGGCAACTTCGGCTTTGCCATAGATGATACAAATGAAAGGCTCCCTATGGTTGTGGATCCTTCTGCGGTCTTTGACTACGACCTGTCGCTTTCTGATGCGGTTAATTTTGAGAAGCTGGGACTTTCGGGAGTACTTGGTCTTAAGCAGAATACTTCAAATGAGTTTCCGACCTGCTTTTTCGGCGCAGGCCGAAGACTTCCTGCAGGTGAGAGCATAACGCTCTATGAGCTCATCGGCCAGGTTCGCAACAAAGGAGTCCTTCAGACTTTCCTCAAAAAAGACATAACCACTGCATACTTTGAAGCTAAGGTGAAAGAGGCAGAAAGACTCACAGATGAGCTGACAGATGCTGTCAGGACCAGAACGGGAAACACTACCTTTGATGACTATACGAGATACAACTACATGGATAATGTCCTTAGGGGAGGCACTCCGATTTCCCTTCCCGGCGGTCACACCTTCTATGTTTACTCCAGAAAGCACGGGGATCTTGAGAGGGACTACAATTTCTTTTCCATGTCTCCGGAGTTCTACTCACAGGGAAACGGCAACTTCAGGGATGTGAATCAGAACAGAAGGTGCGATACATTCTTCAGTCCGATTGTGGGTGATATCAATATAAAGAGATTCTACTCCCTCATACAGCTTGACGGATACAATCCGCTAAAGATCGAACAGATCAGATTTACTGTGGATAAAGAAGCTCTTGGTGGAATAGAACTTGCCCAGCCCTTTACTCCGGGTGAGCTGATGGCTGCAATCAATGACAGAGGCGTTTCTGCGCCCGGCAAAGATGCCGATGAACTCTTTGCTTCAGTGATGGAGAAGGCGAAGGAGACCAATAACGGTGACTTCGGCGAGGGCTACTGGTCTGACCACTGGACCTACAACCTCGACCTTATCGAGGATTTCCTGGAGGTTTACCCCGACAGGGAAGAGGAGCTTTTAAAATCAGAGGTACTTTCTTTTGAAGCAAAGGAAAAGATATTAAAGAGAGAGAGGAGGTACGTGGAGACCGAAAATGGCCTTCGACAGTACAACTTCCTTGAAAAGAGAGAGGATGCTGTGCCTGTAGGCTCATATGAGCTTGACAAAAACGGCAAGCCCATCTCGATGACGCTTCTGACAAAGCTATTTCTCATGACTGCTCTTAAGTTCTCTGCACTTGATGCTGAGGGCATGGGAGTTGAGATGGAGGGAGGAAAACCGGGATGGTATGACGCCTTAAACGGTCTTCCCGGAATGCTTGGTTCATCCATGAATGAGAGCTATGAGCTCTTAAGGATGCTGAGATTTACAAAGGACAAAGCCCTGAAGCTTGGCGCCTGTGCCGTGCTTCCTTCAGAGGCGGCTTTATTTATCAGAAAGCTGAAAACGGTGGAGGAGAACTTCACAGATGATGTCAGCGCCTGGCACCGGAGAAATGATGCCAAGGAAGAATACTGGAATAAGGTCTACGATCATCTTGGCGGGGAGTGTGAAACTCTTGATAACAGTGAGATTATCGCTGTGCTTGACCTCATGGAAAAGAGGCTTGAAGAGGGAATATCAAAGGCAATGGGCCTGGGTGATGGTATAGCGCCTTCATACTTTACCTTTGACGTCACTGAATATGATAAGACTATCGAAGGCTATATGCCCAAGGCCTTCAGGGTCTTAAGCGTGCCATACTTCCTGGAGGGGCCGGTGAGGTTCTTAAAGCTGTCAAATACTCCTGATGAGAAGAGAAAGCTCTACAGGAAGGTTAAGGAGAGCGACCTGTTTGATGAGAGGCTCTCAATGTACAAGGTCAATGCTTCTCTCATGGATTCCAGCTTTGAATTTGGCAGGTGCAGGGCCTTTACACCCGGCTGGCTCGAGAACGAGTCCATATGGCTCCACATGGAGTACAAGTATCTGCTTGAGCTGTTAAGGAGCGGACTGTATGAGGAGTTCTTTGAGGACTTCAGGAATGCAGCTATTCCCTTCCTCGACAAAGAAATCTATGGCAGGAGCACACTTGAAAATTCATCCTTCATAGCAAGCAGCAGGAATCCAAATGAAAGTATCCACGGAAAGGGCTTTGTTGCCAGGCTTTCCGGTTCAACCATAGAGTTTATCAGCATGTGGAAACTGATGTTCTTTGGAAAAGAGGTCTTTGCCCTAAGGGATGGAAGGCTGGTCTTTAGCCCGGAGCCTGCAATCCCCGGATATCTTCTGAAGGAGGAGGGCAATGATTTTACAGCTGGTGCAATGCTTCTTGGTAAGACCTTTGTTACCTATCATTCAGGGGAGAAAAAGGACCTGATCCCCGGCAGTTACCATATTTCTGAGATAACGGCACTCTGTCATGACGGAAGGAAAGAGACTGTAAACGGGTCAGAGCTTCAGGGAGAAGCAGCACAGGACTTAAGGGATGGAAGGATTGCAGCACTTGAGGTAAGCCTGACCGTTCTTTGATCACTTAGTAAAGCTATCGTCGGGCAGGAGCAAAAGCGTGGCGGAGGAACCAGCACATATGCACAGTCGGAGCCGGATGGGCGAGCTTTTGACGTCCGGCCCCAAGATTCCTGCATTAAAAGAGAGGAAATATGAGACGAAATTATAAATTCATCATCAGCTATGATGGGACACGTTTCCATGGCTGGGAGAGACAGCCCGGGAAAGACATGACAATTCAGGGGAAGATCGAGAGCGTGCTTACAAGGATGACAGGGGCAGACAGTGCTGCCCCTGTTAATCTTATAGGGGCAGGCAGGACTGATGCCGGTGTCCATGCAAGGGCTATGACAGCAAACTGCAGCCTTGATACTGAAATGACGGAGGAAGAGATACTTGATTATCTCAATACCTACCTTCCGGAGGACATTTCCGTCAACGAGGTGAAAATCTGCTCTGACCGGTTTCATGCAAGATACAATGCACTTGGAAAGACCTACAGATACACCTGCTGGTATGGGAAGAATAAGCCCGTATTTGACAGGAAGTATGTAACTGTCCTGGATGAAAAGCCTGACACTGAAAAGATGAGAAGAGCCGCGGAATACCTTACAGGGACACATGATTTTAAGAGCTTCTGCGGCAATACGCACATGAAGAAGTCTACGGTAAGATGCGTGGATACCATAAACATAGAGGAGAGCGGCAATTACATCAGGCTTTACTTTCATGGCAACGGATTTTTGCAGAACATGGTAAGGATACTGACCGGAACGCTTCTGGAAGTGGGCTATGGACACCTTGAACCGGAGGCTGTAAAGGAGATACTCTCAGCCTGCGACAGGCAGAAAGCCGGGCCAACAGCCCGTCCGGAGGGTCTTTGTATGATGAAGGTGGATTATTAAGAAACGATCGTTACAATATGTGGCATTGTAAATTCTGTTGTTTTTGGTATCATAAAATAAGCGTAATATTTTAGAGAAAATAGGAAAAAAGTGGGGATTTTTATGATTAAGAGTATTGTTAAGGGTATGCGTGTGGCGGTGGTCAGTGCCGCGGTTTTTTCTTGTGTGTTCTTTACACGGTCTTTTGATGTGGCTGCTGCCGGGGCGGGGGCTGTATCTATTAGTTCTGCGACGATTTCAGGGGAAAATGTGATAGTGAAGATATCGGCGAGTGATCTGCCGGATAGTGACGACGGGATTTATTATGTCTTTGCTGAAAAGCCTTATCAGACTACTATTGCTGGCGAGCCTGTTGCTCAGGGGGCGATAGGAGCGGGGACAACAATTTCTTTGCCGCTTGAGAAAAAGACCGCGAATTTCAGGCTCTATGACAAGTTTCAGATAGCTGTGAAGCAGGGCGGTGCTTTTGTTCCTGTATCGGATGCAAAATATATTACGAATCCGGAGGCTCTGGCTACAAGCTCACCTGCTAGGAAGAATGCGGGGAAAAAGGGACTGATCCTCGACGGAGCCAAGATAGGTAATGGGAATAATGAGGCTGTTGAACTGGGTGTCCAGCAGGCGGCCTACAATATAAACATCTCTGATGTGGTCGGAGGAGATGGCAGGGTAGAGTATATCTACAAGGGAAAGACTTATCATTTTGACTCATCATATTTAAGCCAGTACGACCATGCGATAAGGACCAGCACTGAGCAGGGCATGGGAATGACCATTGTGCTCTTAAATCCATATGCGCCGGGAGAGGAATTTCTTTTAAGCCCATCGGCCAGGGACAAGATAGGAAGCGCTCCGTATTATCTTATGAATACCTCTGAGGACACCGGACTTGAATACCTTGAGTCTGTGGCATCTTATCTGGCTATGAGGTACAATGGACAGCTGGGCTTTGGCCAGGTTGATAACTGGGTTATTGCCAATGAAGTAAACTGCAAGGATCAGTGGAACTATTCATCAATTACTGATGAGGCAACTTATGTACAGCTCTACGCAGACTCCTTCAGAGTCTGCTACAATGCCATCAAGAGCAGGAATGCCAATGCATATGTGTGCACAAGTATTGACAACAACTGGACCCACAAGCACAGTCCTTCCTACTATTCAGCAAGGAGTCTGATCGAGAGCTTTAACGCCCATATCGTTGCCCAGGGAAATATAGACTGGGGACTGGCGGCACATCCGTACAACCAGCCCATGACCTGGACAAGCTTCTGGGAACCTAAGGAACCCGGAATGGTTATACACAGCTTTGACACGCCCTACATGTCCATGGAGAACATTGAGCAGCTGACTGATTTCCTTAGCCAGCCGGGTTACAGAAATACTAAAGGGGGCGTGAGACCTGTTCTTTTAACTGAGATAGGATATACCTCAACCCAGAGTGAAGAAGCTCAGGCAGCAGCTGTTGTGTATGCTTATCAGAGGTGTATGAACAATCAGTACATCAAGCTCATATGCTTCAACAGACAGACAGATTTCCCGCTTGAGGTGAGTCAGGGCATGTCAGTTGGTCTCACACGACAGGACGGGACAAGGAAGCAGGCCTTTGAGTACTACCAGCAGATGAACGGGCCCAATGCCGCCGAGTACATAAACCGCGCAGCGGCCATAATGGGAATCGCAGACTGGGGTGCAGCAATGAATCCACGATAAAACTATCCCGGGGCATAAGGCTCATCTGAAATCCGGCTGAGGCCGGGGCGGAATAGTTTATGACAGCCGACATCCGGATCGTAGCAATTTATGACTGCAGGCAGCTTGACCTGAGTAATTTATGATTGCCGGCATCCGGATTGCGGCAGGATTCGCCCTACATCATAAGATAGGAATATAATAAATGCGGATTATCGATTATTATAATTATATAGCTACGGCTGTTTACATCCTTGTGGGTGTGGCAGCCGTTGTGGCTTTTTATAAGGGAAAGAAGACTAAGAGAGCAGATTTTAGTGACAGGACAGCCATGATACTTTTTGCATTGATCATGGTGCTGGCTTCATTCTTAAGGCTGTATAAGCTTGGAGAGGTTCCTCTTGGGCTGCAGCAGGATGAGGCTTCTATCGGTTATGACGCGTATACGCTTGCAACCTACGGCATAGACAGAAATGGCTATCACTGGCCGGTTTATCCCATTACCTGGGGCTGCGGCGGAGGAAGTCCCCTGCTCATTTATATCAATGTGATAACGATTTCGCTATTCGGAACAGGAATCGTCAAGCTCAGGCTCATACCGGCAGTTCTTGGGATAATTACAGTTGCGCTGTTTTACTGGAGCCTGCGGCTCATATTTGAGAACAGAACAGGAAGAAATATTTTATCACTCCTTGGAGCCCTGTTTCTTGCTGTCTGTCCATGGCACATAATTCTCTCAAGGTGGAGCCTTGACTGCAACATAATGCCCTTTAATATGATGGCAGCTCTGCTTCTCTATCTCTATGCTGCCAAAAAGAAGAGTACGCTCCTGTACTGCCTGAGCGCAGCGGCATTTGCCGTGTGCATGTACAGCTATGGTGCGGCAACTATCATAGTTCCGCTGTTTCTTTTGATGATATGCATTTACTCCGTAAGGGAGAAGGTCCTGACGATCAGGGCTCTTATAGCTTCTTTTGTGACCTTCATGGTGGTCTTTGCGCCGCTCCTGTTGTTCTATGGGGTTAATTATCTGGGACTTCCGGAAATTGTAACACCCTATGTGTGCTTCAACAGATTTACAGCTGCGAGAACGGGAGAGGCATTTCTTGCATTTGATGCATCTCTTCCCGGAAAGCTTTTTAACAATATAAGGTCACTTTTCCTGGCTCTTTCCATAGGAGACAGCTCCTATACAATGGCACATTACTATGACGGCTATGCCTGCCTTTTCGAGTTTACATTCCCTATAACGGCTATAGGACTTATCCTGTGCATAAGGGATGTATTTGGGAAAAAGAATGCGGACGAAGCAGGCTCCTTGTACCGGATCGGAAGTGCAGCTTATCTTTTCTTCATAATAGGCTCGGCAGTTTTGGAGCTTGTCATCGTGCCTGATGTCAGCAGGCTCGTTATGCTGTTCATACCGGCGATTTTCCTTTTTGTCCGTGGCGCTGCCTTCGTCTATGAGAATGTAGGGAAACTGCTTGTGGTTGTCGTTGCCTTCCTGCTTGTTGGAGGGGTGTCTTTTTCAAAAGACTATTTCACAGATTACAGCAGATGGGCTGTGAGCATCTATATGCCGGGCTATGGTGATGCTATAAAGAGAGCCTATGAGGTGGCAGGAGATGAGAGGACTGTTTACTCAACCTATGATGGTCTGTCTTCGCCCTTTATGCTGGCGCTTTACTACAATGAATATGATCCTTATAAGTTCTTTCAGACTGTAGTATACAAAGATGAGAAGGCTGAATTTCGAATTGCTGAGTCTTTTGGAAACTTCATTTTTAAGCTGCCTGAAGAAATTTTAGCCGGCGAAAATGAGGACGCAGTCTTCGTTCTGTCAAGTGGTGACATTGGAAATATTGAATTGCCTGAAGACTGTAAAGTAGAGGATTTTGGCGGGTACTGGGTAGTATATAAATAGTTTATTACAAAAATGTTACAATGGTAAAAATAGAATTAAATAACATTTGCCACTATGGAAAGCTCTGCCAAATTCGTCTATAGTGTTAATACACTCTTAATTAAGTTTTTAATGAGGTGTGAATAACGGCTTTGGAGGGTTCATGGTATGAGGAGAAAGGTATTATCTGTTGTTTCTGTTGGAATCGCTTTGGCAGCTTTTTTGTCTGTAAATCTGTCCGTAGGAAGCGCGTGTGCAGCACCGGCTCTTGCTGATGGCATATCCGTCGAGGAGGAGTATTTAATTCCCGATGAGTGCGGACTTTCAAGTTATTACGTAATTGTTGCAAAAAATAACACCGGCGAGGATGTAGCGGTTGATGCTGATTTCTTTGCAAAGGATTCATCAGGCAATACCGTTATGAAGGTGAACGACTACTCAGAGGCAGTTGGCAAGGATCAGACCTTTATCCTCTACGGTCAGTTCAGAAATTCCAAAGTTGAAAATGCAAAGGACTATGAGTACTCACTTACAGTAAAGCAGACAGACAGATGCGCCTATACTTCAATTGACGTAACTCCCGACAATGAGGAGGAATGCCTCAGCGTCAGTGCCCGCAACAATTCAGACTTTGATGTAAACGGCGTCGGAGTAAGGACTATTTTCATGAAGGACGGCAAGGCTGTTGGCTTTGATACCGTGAACATCGCCGATGTCGGAACAACCTTCAAAAGCGGAAGCACCAACTCACAGGAGCTTGGGTTAAATGCCTCTGATTACGACGACTTCATCCTCACCTACACATCCTGCAGTGATGTGGCACTTGGGGATCTGTAATAAAAAGTAGATTCTATAAAGAATGGATGTCACTTTCGTGCTTATTCCAAGCAGCCGACATCCATTCTTTTTCATTGCACTCAAAGGGACGTCTCTTTTGGAGGATTTCATAGTATATCTCTGACTGTATGAATTGTTCGGACAATCCAAAGCGCTGAATATTCTATATATTCCCTTTATTTGAAATTCTGATACAATGGTTATATCTATTTAATCCTGATGATGTTGAGGTCAAAAGTCACCTGGTGGCTCCGTGGCTGTGCATATTGCACAAGCAGCTGAGAGGCCCTTGTGAGCGGTCGGTACTTAGAGGCCGTACTTTGGCCTCTTAGTACTGCTACCAGCGAGCAGGAGCGAAAGCGTGCCCGAAGTGATTGTACAATATGCACAGCCATGGAGACACAAGGTGGCTTTTGACCTCAACATCATCCCGATGTGATAATACTTGAATGAGGCAGGATAGAATTCACAGGATAACTGTGAGTTTCACTGTCGGCTCATTATATAAAAAGGAGCAACCTGAATGAATCAGAATTTATCCTCTCTTATGAGGCCGTGGAAGATAGGTAAATGCGAAATTAAAAACAGGATTGTCATGACATCAATGGGCGGAACCAATCTTCTTGGCTGGATGGAAAGGAACCATTTTGACAAAGAGGGCGCCGAATTCATACTTAAGGTTGCTCAGAATAATGCAGGTCTGTTGCTTCCGGGCTGTCAGTGTGTCTACAATCCCATGTATGGACAGTGGCTCTATGAGAACAGGCAGATGTACAGAGACCTTGCCGACTGGATGCCAAAGCTTCACAAGACCGGTGCAAAACTGTTTATCCAGCTGACAGCCGGGTTTGGCAGATCCTTTACCGTGACACCGGTCATGGAGAAGATTTATAATAATCAGACTCTTCGCTCACTGACCAAGAGGATAATGGACATTGATAAGATAACAGCCTGTCCAAGTCCCGCACCCAACAGATGGTCCGATAAGGTTCCATCAAGGGAGATGACAAAAGAGGAAATAAGGGAGATGGTAGAAGCCTTTGGCAGAAGTGCAAAGCTCCTGATGGATGCGGGTGTGGACGGAGTCGAGATCCATGCCGTACATGAGGGCTATCTTCTTGACCAGTTTACCCTTCCTTATGTTAACAGGCGGACAGACGAATATGGCGGATCCTTTGAGAACAGATACAGATTTGCCGTTGAGATTGTCAGGGAGATAAAGAGCAGGTGCGGAGAAGATTTTCCTGTTTCCATGAGATACAGTGTCATTTCCAGGACCAAGGGAATGAGGCAGGGAGCACTTCCGGGTGAAGAGTATACCGAAGTCGGAAGGGACTTTGAGGAGTCAAAAAAAGCAGCTAAATATCTGCAGGATGCCGGAATAGATATGCTTAACTGCGACAATGGAACCTATGATGCCTGGTACTGGTCTCATCCGCCCATCTATATGCCAAAGAACTGCAACCTGGAGGACGTAATAAGGCTGCGCAGATACATTGATATCCCCGTTGTATGTGCCGGACGACTTGATCCTGAGACTGCTGCGCTTTCCATTGACAGAGGAGAACTTGACGGAGCCGGCTTTGCGAGACAGTTTCTTGCTGATCCCGAGTGGGTGACAAAGCTGATGGAGGACAGAGAAGAGGACATAAGGCCCTGTATACTTTGCCACAACGGGTGCTTTACCATGTGCCACTACAAGGGTGTCCCCAATGACCAGCCTCTTGAGGACTCGCTTCATCTTGCGAGATGTGCAGTCAATGCTGAGACAATGCAGACCAAAAAGCATTTCATAAAGGAGTCGAGGCGCAAAAAGACTATCCATATAGTCGGTGGCGGCATCGCAGGGATGGAAACAGCGAGGGTATGTAAGCTTCGCGGTCACAATCCCATTATCTACGAAAAGGGCGACGCACTGGGGGGAACACTTATCGCTGCAAGCTCCGAATCCTACAAGGACAAGCTTCGTGACCTTCTCAAATGGTACCGTAGACAGATGGAGGTACTTGGGGTAGAGGTTCATTTAAATACTGAGATTGATGATCCGAGGAAGTTCGGCAGAAAAAGCGACATAATAATAGCAACTGGCGCAAGACCAAGAATACTGACACAGGTCACCGGACATGAGAAGATGACGGAGGCCTGCGACTATTTGAATGGCACACTGGTAGGTGACAGAGTAGCTGTTATAGGTGGAGGACTCACCGGCTGTGAAATAGCTTACGAGCTTGCATTAAAGGGCAGACACCCTGTTATTGTGGAGATGAAGGATGACCTGATCTCCCAGCCCGGTGTCTGTCTCGCCAACAGCTCTTATCTCAGGGAATATTTTGCACTTCATTCTGTTCCCGTATACCTTGAAACGTCTCTTAAGGAAGTGGGAGATGACTTTATCGTCTGCACTGACCGGGATGGAAAAGAGATAAGGTTAGACTGCGACAGCGTCATCTGTTCAGCCGGTTACATAGCGGATCCCGTTATCAAAGAGAATGACCGCACCAGCAACATGGACTATGTGGGAGACTGCTGGAAAGTAGGAAACCTCCG
This sequence comes from Butyrivibrio sp., assembly GCA_024694565.1. Taxonomy (GTDB): domain Bacteria; phylum Bacillota; class Clostridia; order Lachnospirales; family Lachnospiraceae; genus Butyrivibrio. The sequence continues at coordinate 27,231 of JAILJR010000121.1, forward strand.
CACAGTAATCTGGCGCGCCTACGAAGTCGCCATGAGACTTTAAAAAGCATAAAACAAAAAAGTTCCCTGAACACTGGCAAAGGCCGTTGTTCAGGGAACTTTTTCCATTAAAGACATGTGGCAGCCTGCGGCATCTTTTCCTGACCGTGATGGCTGCCGAATCTATAATCTTTACTTCGAACTATGCACATTTGACAAAAACTGTCTTGTTCTGTCGCTTTTTGGATTGTCTATGACTTGTTCGGGAGATCCTTTTTCGACGATTACTCCGCCATCCATGAAGATAACCTCATCCGATACATTCCTTGCGAAGCTTATCTCGTGTGTTACGATTATCATTGTGGTATGCTGACTTGCAAGCTCTCTTATAACCTTTAATACTTCCCCTGTAAGCTCGGGATCAAGAGCAGAAGTGGGCTCGTCAAAGCACAGTATATCCGGCTTAAGAGCCAGAGCCCTGGCAATCGCAACCCTTTGCTGCTGACCACCTGACAACTGGTGGGGATAGTTGCCCATTCTGTCAGAGAGCCCCATCTTATCGAGAAGGAGCTTTCCATCGTCGATGATATCCTGTCTGTTTCTGCTTTTATCATTGAGAAGTGGGGCAAGAGTAACATTCTCAAGAGCTGTATACTGCGGGAACAGATTAAACTGCTGGAACACCATTCCGAAGTGAAGGCGCCTTTTGCTCAGTTCAGTATCGCTCAGGTTTTGCTGGTCTCCATCAAACAGTATCGTTCCGTTTACACTTATCTTTCCATTGTCAGGTGTCTCCAAAAAGTTGAGGCACCGAAGGAGAGTAGTCTTGCCGCTTCCGGAGCTTCCCAGAATAGAGACTGCCTGCCCTTTCTCCATGTCAAAGGATATTCCCTTTAATACTTCTATATTTCCAAAGCTTTTTTTGATATCTCTTACTTCAAGTATTGCCATTATTTCACCGCCAGAAGATATTTACATTTATTTTTTATGAATAAGCCACTGATGAACTTTTTATTTAAAGAAGTCCAGCTTCTTCTCTATGTAGCCAAAGAGAAGTGTAAGAAGACCGCTGAACATCAGGTAGAATGCTCCTGTGTAAAATAAAGGCCAGATGATTCCGGCGCTCTTGATGAAGCGTTCTCCTTCCCAGATGATCTCGTAGAATGCGATTACCCTCGCCAGGGAGGTGTCTTTTACCAGAGTTATAACTTCATTTGATATGGGGGGAACAATCCTCTTTACAACCTGCAAAAGGATTATCCTGAAAAATGTCTGCGTCTTAGAAAGACCCAGAACTGCCGCTGCCTCGTACTGACCCTTCGGTATAGACTGAATACCGCCTCTGAAGATTTCGCTGAAATAGCAGGCGTAGTTGATTACGAAGGCAACAAGTGCGGCGGAAAATCTTCCTGAAGTTCCGGAGCCCCATATATTTTTTCCAAAAAATATGCCAGGGCCGTAGAAGATAACAAGAAGCTGCAGCATCAGCGGAGTTCCTCTGATTACCCATATAATAAACCTGATTGGAAGCCTGATCACAGGGCTTTTGCTCATTGAACCAAAGCTTATGATAAGCCCAAGCGGAAGAGCGAAGAGCAGGGTGAGTGAAAAGAGCTTTAAGGTCTCTAAAAATCCATTCAGTAGTGAGAGAGTAACGGTAATAAACATAGCTGTTCCTTTGCATTGTATTTGTATTCAGATGATGTTGAGGTCAAAAGTCACCTTGTGTCTCCATGGCTGTGCATATTGTACAATCACTTCGGGCACGCTTTCGCTCCTGCTCGCTGGTAGCGGTACTAAGAGGCCAAAGCACGGCCTCCAAGTACCGACCGCTCACAAGGGCCTCTCAGTTGCTTGTGCAATATGCACATCCACGGAGCCACCAGGTGACTTTTGACCTCAACATCATTCAGATCAATGAGATGAGATGACCTCTCAAGGGCATTCCATTTGCCTGTGCACTATGCACAGCCGAAGCTGACCGGGCAGGACTTTGTCGCCCGTATCATAAAAATCAGAAAAATATCAGTTATAGCCAGCCGGAAATATGAATTTCCAGGCTGGCTATGATTTCCTTATAATGACAAGGGAAATGAGTAAAAATCCTGTGCATGCAGGATACGCTCATAGAATAAATATCATGAGCTTAACAAGAAATCCTAAATTTTACTGTGCGATAAGAGCATCCTGAACGCCGTACTTTTTGGCAATCTCTTCTGTTTTTCCATCAGAGTAGAGGCTCCTGAGCTGCTCATTGATGAATGCTGCAAGATCTGAGCCCTTGCGGCAGCCGATTCCGTATTCTTCGGTTGTCAGCTCAACGGTGTGAGTGAGATCCTTGTAGCTTGTATTCTCGCCAACCATTGCACCGGCCATAAGAAGGTCAATGATGCAGGCGTCTGATGTTCCGGCTTCGACCTCCATAACAGCATCAGCCTGTGACTTGACAGCAACAGCATTGAGACCATTTTCTGCAGCAGCAGCTTCACCTGAGGAACCGGATTCAACGGCGAAGGTGAGATCCTTAAGTGAATCCTTGTCCTGATACTTGTCAGCGACATCAGCTTTAACAACTACTACCTGAGCGTTGTTGCAATAAGGATTAGTGCACTCCATAGAGCTTGTTACTTCAGGAGTGAGAGTCATTCCGTTCCATACAACGTCTATTGAACCGTTCTCAAGTTCAAGTATTTTGTTGTCCCAGTCAATCTCGACAAATTCTGCTTCAACACCAAGTGCAGAAGCAATTTCCTTTGCCATATCGGCATCAAAGCCAATCCAGTTACCTGAATCATCCTTGAAGTCCATTGGCTCAAAATCAGTGATGCCTACGATGAGCTTACCTTTTTCCTTGATTTTCTCTACATCGCTTTCAGCAGCATCCTCTTTAGCTTCGTCCTTGACATCAGCTTCCTTCTTTTCCTCATCCTTGGCATCATCAGCCTTTTCGGTAGCTTCAGCCTTCTCCTCAGCTTCTGTGCTCTGTGCGGTAGAAGCAGGAGCTCCACCCTCAGCACCGCAAGCCGCAAGCATAGAACAAGCTGCCAAAGCAAGCATCATAGAAACAATTCTCTTTTTCATAACCTCTCCTTTTCATAAATAAGACTTTAGACTACAACTAAAGCAGATAGTCTTTACTTCAACACTTTATCATAGTGAAATATTAATGTAAAGTTCAATCGACGTTCTTTTTATTTGCAGCCTTGACTTATAACTTTATACAATATGATATAATACAAAGAGTTTTTACCGGAGGTTGTTATGAGCTATACTTCTTTTGGATATTATGTTCTCGTGGCAGTAATCGTCCTGGTCTACTACCTGATCCCAAGGAGAGCCAGATGGATTGCGCTGCTTTCGGGGAGCCTCATATTTTATTACCTGGTAAGTTCCGGATTAAGCTGCGTGTGTCTCTTTATCCTGTCAATTGCAATATGCTTCACCTTTGGAATCCTACTGGAGAAGAAGAGGACAAGGCTCTGCCTCGGGGCTGGAATAGTATTGACCGCCTTGCCGCTTATTCTGACCAAGACTGACAGCATTTTAGGTTCACCGTTTGAAAGGCTGTCCGGATTTTCCTTTATAGTTCCGGTCGGACTGTCCTTTTATACACTTCAGATGGTCGCGTACCTGGCGGACATATATAATGGAAAGTTCCCGGCCCAGAGAAATCCGTTAAAATTTGCACTTTTCACGTCATTCTTTCCGCAGATCATACAGGGACCCATTCCACGGTATGACGCGCTGGCAAAAGAGCTATATGACGGGAATGACTTTGACCTCGATAGTATATTGTCTGGAATACAGCTGATCATTTGGGGCTTTTTCCTGAAATTCATGATCGCTGACAAGGCCGCGATACCGGTGAATACGGTCTTTGACTCTTATTCTGAGTACGGCGGGGGTGTTGTGATACTTGCGGGAGTTTTGTACAGCATTCAGCTCTACACCGACTTCCTGTCATGTACGACTCTGGCTCAGGGGGTGGCACAGATGCTTGGAATCCATGTACAGGACAATTTTTTCCATCCGTATTTTGCCGTCTCGATAAAGGATTTCTGGAGACGCTGGCACATGTCACTTAGCTCATGGCTTCGTGATTACATCTATATTCCTCTTGGAGGGAGCAGGAGGGGGAGCTTTCGAAGGTACTTGAATGTATTTATAACCTTTGCCGTCAGTGGTCTATGGCACGGCAATTCATTTAAGTTTATCTTCTGGGGACTGCTTCATGCAGTATATCAGATTGCCGAGCGCGTCCTTGACAGGCCAAAAGTACCCAAGTTTCTTCGAACGGTGATCACATTTATTCTCGCAATGCTCGCCTGGGTCATATTCAGAGCAGACACGCTTGGCGCATCATTTGCCATGATGAGGAGTATGGTTACGGGCTTTGACATCGCCGTGTTTACGGATAACAGTATCTTCAGCCTTGGCCTTGATGAAAAAGAGTTCACAGTGCTTGTACTTTCGATTGCAGTTCTTTTCGGAGTCAGTTTACTTCAGGAGAAGGGCATTGAAGTCAGAAAATATATTTCTGAGAGGAGCCTTGTTGTCAGGTGGGGAGTGTATCTTTTATCAATCTGGGTAATATGGATATTTGGCACATACGGATTTGGTTTTGATGCGAGTGAATTTATATATGGAGGGTTCTAGGCGGAGCATGAACGCTAAACTAAAGAGACTGGCAGGGTTTGCAGTATTTCTGATCCTATTATTGACATCCCTGTTCATGATTAACAGAATACTTGAGCCCAAGTACACTCTGAGCAACAGCTCCTGGCCAACCACCTCGACCTACAACCAGTTTTACAGGATGGAGAAGGATACGGTTGATGTGCTGTTTTTTGGCTCCAGTGTCGCAGCAAGTACCTTTGTTCCGCAGGTCATCTATGATGAGTATGGCATCACAAGCTACAACCTCGCCAGCGAGCAGCAGAGTATCTTCCTTAGTTATTACTGGCTCATGGAGGCTCTCAGATTCCAGAGCCCCAAGGTCGTTGTTGTCGATCTGGAATTTATGGAGGACTATCACCCGGAGAGCCCTATCAACACCAGGGAGACCATCACCAGAAAGAGTATTGACCCGATGAAGTGGTCTCTGGTCAAGCTTAAGGCAATACGCAACATTTGCAGAATGGACAGCTCACAGTCGCTCCTTAGTTATTTCCTTACAAATATCAGATTTCATTCCAGATGGGAGGATTTAAGCCCGGATGATTTTGACAGGAAAATGAGCACAAGCGCTCCGCTAAAAGGCTATGCACCGATTGCGGAAAAAGGGCCTGACACATATGAGCCCTTTTTGCCGGGACAGGGTGGTACAAAGCACGAATTTCAGAATCTGATGCAGGAGTACCTGGACAGGATTGTTGAGCTGTGCAGTGATCAGGGGATAGAGCTTATGCTGGTAAATCTTCCGGGAGCGACTATGGATGATTCTATTAACTTTACCCATGAAACTTATGCAAAAGAGTATGGTGTAACCTACATCAATCTCTGCCTGCCGCAGCATATTGAGGCTATAGGAGCAAAGCTTCCTGAAGAGAATATCGTCTACCACGAGAATATCTGGGGAGCGATCAAGACAAGCAGGTACATAGGAAGGCTCCTTCAGGACAATTATGAGATTCCGCCGCGAAAAGATGAAGCTTATGAGGACTCCGGGAAGTTTTTTGAAGAGGTTTTGGACAGCTTTAATCTGACAAGAATAGAGGATGCAGGTGAGTACAAAAATGCGCTTGCAAAACCATATTTTAAAGTGTATGAGTCAGAGGGTACCACTATAACGGTTTTGGGGAAAGACTATACACCATCACATTCCGGACAGAATACTGTTGTTTTTGACACAAATATTGAAAGAGTTGTAGATCACGTGACAATTTACGGAGAAAATGTTATAAGATATAAACTTGAATTGGATTAATAGGTGGTAACTAAGTTTTTGAGGTGTTTTATGAAATACAATATTGTTGCTGTAGGTGATGAGTCCACTACCCTTGAAACGGTAAGGGCGCTCATGACTGAAGGAGAGATGGGCGTGACATGTCTTGGTTCCGGGCAGATGCTGCTTGATTATGTCAAAAGGAATACGCCCGACCTTATCCTAATGGATGTTAATATGCCTGAAATAGACGGCTTTGATACATATATAGCCTTGAGGCGATATGAAGATCATGAGGAAAGAACCCATATACCCGTGATATTCACATCAGATATTTTAAATGCTGAGACAGAAGAGTATGCACTTGTTCTTGGAGCATCGGATTTCATCATGAAGCCCTTTGAAAAATTCGTCCTTATAAGACGTATCAACAATGCGATCAAGAACAACAGAAGAATAGAGGACCTCACTGAGGAGGCAACCGTAGACAGGCTTACAGGCTTCTGGAATAAAGCAAAGGGTACGGACAGGGTATCCAAGCTGTGCAAGAGAAAAAAGGGAGCTCTTTTGATCCTTGATCTTGACAGCTTCAAGCTTGTGAACGATCTCTATGGACATGATAAGGGAGATCAGATCCTTAAGGCTTTCGCAGATGTAGTCAGACACAATACCAGGGAGACCGATACCTTCTGCCGTATAGGAGGAGATGAGTTCCTGGGGTTTCTGGACGATCTGACTGATACCTCAGTCCTCGAATCCCTGTCACTTCGTCTCAATTCACAACTTGTTACGAAGGCAAAGAGCATACTCTGTGAGGACTTTGGCATCCCGCTTGGAATATCAATGGGAGTAGTCATGGTTCCTGATGAGGGGACAGAATATGACGATTTATTTAACATGGCAGACAATGCCCTGTACAAGGTCAAGCAGAACGGCAAACACGGATATAAGATATACGGAAAAGAAAAGATAGTAGGCAGTCAGAGCGGAGAGGGACTACTTGACAAGCTCGACCGCATAAAGCAGACTCTTGAAGAGAGAAATGATTTAAACGGAACCATGATTCTGGGAAAAGATTCTTTCTCCGTGGTCTACAGATTTGTGATGCGCTACTACAGGCGATACGGAGGCCATGCCACGCTGATGCTCTTTGAACTGGGGGCAACAGAAAATGATGATGTGCAGATCATGATCGAGGCTCTTGATTCATTCAATTCAATTCTGGAAAGAATACTCAGAAAGAGCGACATTGTCATGCAGAGTGATCCAAAGAGCTTTTTTGTAATGCTGACCGAGTGCGATGAGGCAGAGATTGAAAATGTGATCAAAAGAATAACCGAATCCTTTAAAAAATCAGAGTACAGCTACAAAGTAAAAGTAGACCATGTATACAGGTACATGGAAAGGTCCGAATCCTAAGCCGCTAATATTGCCACAATATATGTTTATTCGTATATAATAACAGGGGATAGAAAGCAGTTGATGGTACAAAATCAACTGTTTTTACGTTTTAAGTTTAAATTGTTTAATACAGGAAAGAGATTATGGGAGAAAAAAGTCTGGAGATTAATACACCATCGGGAGAGATATTCGCTTCTTTTCCAAAATACGAGGAGGTGCAGAAGGCGTCATGGGATGTCCTGGAGCACTTCAATCAGACGGCAAGTGTAGATACAGCCCTTGGCCGTAAATATGAGAAATTTGATTCAATGTCCCTTTTTCAGCTCAGGGATGCACTTTTTCAGGACAGCCAAAAGAAGCATAAGGGCTTCATGGCGATGTACAACTCAGTAAATGAGCTTCTGAACCTGTCGGGAAGCAGCGGCAGATGTTTTGATGAAGACGGCAACGGTATGACGAAGGATTTCTTTGAAACACTGTTTACCGCTGTGACAAGTGTCAATCAGTACCTTGCAACACATTCGGGCTACAGGTGGCTTGAAAAGGGTGAGCGCAGGGTTCAGATTGCAACAAGGATAAGCTATCTTCTCAAGGAACTGACAAATGAGGTTTTGCGTGTTCAGAGTGCACTTCCCGAAAAGAAGGCGCGAATGGTCAACTATGCCAAGGAAGGACTCTCTGATGAGGAGATACAGGAGAGGGAGAGACTCCTTTTGATCGACAGCCATTCTGAGGAACTTATCAGAATGACTGAGACCGGAGAGTTCGGACCAAAGGTGAGCTCTGCGAATGATAAAGAGGCTGCCAAAAAATGGATAATTAACGGATATTCTGCAGAGCTGAAAAAGCTGTTAGAAAATGGCGGTGTTTTAGATGGAACAGCAGAAACCAGGGATGATTTTGCAGCATATATAACAGATCAGAACAACAGGCTTCTTGCCAACCGCATGGCTATCTCCATCATCATAGATGATGACAAGGAAGCTACTCTTGGCATGCCCTGGATTAAGTCAGAGCTTTACGAGTATCTTCTGAAAAATATCGATAATGAAAAGATGCTGACAAAGACTACTGAGTTTGCTCAGCTGGTCAGAAATACTGTGGAAAACTTTAAGCGCGACAACAAAGAGAAGCTTTCATTTCAAAAAAAACGCAGGGATATGATCGAGAGTGCCCTCAATGTATCCGAAACGAGCCATGATCTCTTCAGCTACAGCCTGATAAAGGAGCTGATCACTGAGCCCGACGATGAGATATTTAAGGAAAAGCTTGAGGATATCAGCGAGAGAGTAAAAGCAACTGACAGGCTTATCAAAAGCTATCTGAATGAGCATTTTTCAGAGGCTACAAGAGATTATGTGGCAGAAAAACTGATCCGGTTTTCCGGTGTATACAGGGTAGCTGCGTCTCCTTCACAGATCATGAATCAGGTGGAAGTTTTCTGCGATATGATCAAGTACACTGCCCCGAATGAGTATATTCTTGAGAATATCATCATCAATATGATGAAGGACCTCAGAATAGACATGGTCAGGAGAGATCATTTCGTAAGCTTTATTTCGGAAGATAAGCCGAAAAAACTTGTGCGGGTTCCAATTGAGCAGCTTCGTGAAAAAGCAGAGAAGTATGCAGATAATGTAAAGGAAAATTCAAAGTCGTTTGCGAAGTGTGTAGATACGAAAGGATGCTATCTGAGCTGGGCACAGTGGGATGAGCTTGAAAATATCAACCTGATGAGCGGTGCCATGAAAAACAGTGAGTTTAAAGCAAAACTCATAGCTGTTCTGGAAGCTCAGTCTCCCGGTCAGAAGCTGTCGCGTAATGAGTATCTGACTGAGAGAAAATTTATGGATGCGCAGAATGAGCCTGAAAGGATAAGACGCGCAGAACATGAGAGAGAGCTGATTAAAAATCTGGGTGCCGGCATGAAACAAAAATTCATGCTGATCCTTTCCGGAAACGGTGAAAATGCATATGCTGATTACATAAAGCTTGACGCTGCATACAAGGGAACAGGCGACAAGCTGAAGAAACAGCAGGAAGCTGAAGAGGAGCTTTTTGCAGAACGTGAAGCATATGTGAAGCATGCGCTGCAGAGAGGCGGAGTTCCGAGGAATCTGTGGCAGTACTATGTCAGGAAGCTGGACTATTGTCTTAAAGGCCTGTTGGAAGTCACATCTGATATGACTGATGATGAGCGACTCTACGCTGAGAGGAAGAATCTTGAGAACTTCGGCGTGAAAAATCTGGATAAAGTCATCGAACTTATTGAACAGGTTGGGCCTGAGCTTGCAAATGCGTCCATGCGTCCTGATGGGACAATAGATGATATTGAGGCGTTGACCCGGGTCAGAGTAAAGTATGACAAAGGGTTCGACATTTTAAAAACCTATGATGGCGAAAAATATGCGGAAATTGCCGACTTTATGGTAAACATTCCGGAGGTTTTCAATGCCATGATGGAATCCACAGCGGAGGAGTTTTCAGCATTTATTTCAAAGAAGGTGGATGCGAAGCTTGATGCGTTCATTGATGGATTACGGCTGGCCGGAAAAAAGAACGATACGAGAGAAAATAATTCTGACAGGAACATAATTCCCGGTGCGGTTCTCAGGCAGTATGCGTATTCCTATATACGGGATATTTATGATGGCAGCTTAACGGGGAATGCAGCTTTTTTCAAATCCCAGCTTGAGGGCTACAATGAAAAGGTATTTAAGATAAAACCGGACGGCTCAAGGAGTATTGCCGATAATATCAGGGATGCCGAAAAGGTAATAGACAAGGAGCTTAATAAACTGGGTAAAGGAGGCTCAGAGGCTCTTGGTCTCAGGCTTGCGGTACTTACCAAAATTTACGACATGGCAAATGACACGAAAGAATTCCAAAAGCTCATGGACAATGAATTTCTTTCGGAATTTGTAAAAGACGAGCTGGAAAAGGTCATCGGTTCAGTTAAGGATGATCAGTTCAGCGATAAGCTTAAGGACAGAATAGTAAAGGCGTTTACTGACAATCTGCCTTCAACTGATGAGGCAACTGCCAGAAAGAAGGAAAAAATAAGAAAGACCAGGGAATCGGGAGCCGGGGCGAGGACTGTTTATCTTGGCATGAATACCGGTCAGATCGCTGATATCAGACTGGGTAAATCCCTGGTGCGTGTAGCTGAAAAGGGAATCAGACGTATCAAGCTTGGCTCTTCCATGGCAGATGACATGAGAGGGCGTATTCAGAAGTACTGCAGTTCCTTTGACCTTCCGCCTGTTCTTGTCGACGCCCTTGTGGAGGAGGGATCAAGCGAAGCCTTCACCGACAGGGTGAGGGGCATAATGTGGGACAGCGACTTGCTTCAGATGCATGCTTTTTCCATGAACAAGCTAAACAGCATGCTGATGCAGGAATTTAAGGATGATACCGCCATGTCAGCCGAAGAGGCGCAGATGTATATCATCAGGTTGTACGGCAGTCCTGAAACGAGACAGCTTTTTGAGAAGGAGGGGGGACCGGATGTTGCCGCCCTTCGGACCGGCAGCGAGTACAGACTTTTTAGGAAAAATTACGAAAAGCTGACACTGCTTGAGGGTGAAGAATCCGGTGATCCACTTATTGAGCGGGAGCGAATGGAGCAGTCCAAAAATCTCAGGACAATGCTTATAACCGGAGTAGGTGTACTTGATAAGAGAGGAAATACTATTGACAGCACTCTTTATACAAGTGAAGAAGAGAGGTGTGCTCTCCTTGAATCCATGGGCGATATTATCGACCGCAATAAAAGATATCTCGACTACTCTGTCAGGCTGTCAGAACTTATACGCAGACAGCTTGAGACCGAGAAGAAGGATAAGAATGTCGATTATTCTGACCGATACAGGGACTTGAAGATCATTGCAATCAGGAATTTCCTTATGAAGGATTTCATAAAGACTCTGGATTCTGACGAAGGCTTTGATGAGCAGACCTGGGCGGATAAGCTCGAAAGAATCTATAGCGATCCTGACTTATGGGAGAATATTGTCTTCGACAGAAACTCTGTCACCGAAGAAACCTACAGGCAGGCAGAGGAAAAAAAGCTTGAGCATGAAGCGACAGAAGAGACTATTGCAAATGTGATAGATGGCAGTGCTTACCTGTTCAGGGATCGTGCCAATAGCTATAAAAGGCTTGATGAGGACCAGAAGAAGCTTTTTGCCCTTGGCCTGGTTGTTATGGACAAGGGTGCTATAGGCTACGGCACACAAGGGAGCATGGCTCTCATTCATGCACAAGCCGGTAAGGCCAAAGAACTGGGCAAAATCCGGAAGGTGCTGGATAAGTATGTGAGCGGGCAGCCCATTGATCCTGTTATAGATTACAAAGAAGCTCTCGATAAGCTTTTGAACTACGGAGAGACAAATGTATTTTACATGGAAGGATATACCCTCTCCACCACTGCTTATGACAAGGCACTTAGCTTTGTCAATGCCCTGACGGCAAAGAAGATTGCATTTATGGCTAAAGACTATGAAAAGCTTGGTTTTGGCTATGAATCGATCAATACAGCCTTTGTTAAATACGGCAAGGAGAAGCAGCTCAATGAGGTCGACAAACTGCGGGATGAGACCATCACGATTGAGGATGTCAGAACAAAGCTTATAGAGTATGTGGGTATCGATACTCGTGGTGTGAAAGAGCTTGGTATGGACATAATTGAGAGCGGCATTACCAGTCCGGTCACTGTGGCTGCGCTTGACAGGTATGCTGCGCACAGACTGAAAATGAGCAGGATCAAAAAGCGTCTTCAGGGTATGACGCCTCGGGATATTAAGATATTTGTCAGGATCATGCAGGAGCGAAGTGTGATCGATGAGAGCCGTGCAAATACAGGCGACGGGGAAAAGCTGTATGTTGATCAGGACAAGAGGAGTGCTCCGATCTCCGGGTCAGATGACAGCGTCTCAATCAGAGC
>JAILJR010000159.1 GCA_024694565.1 Butyrivibrio sp.
GTCCAAACGCCATCAAAAGATTTCAGGAGAACTTAAAAATGGTCATTCAGTTTACAACAATTCTGTTTATTGTTCTATGTCTCATCATATTTAACATTGTGCCGAGGGGCTTTCGAAAGTATGCGCTCCTGGTGTTCAGTGCCACGTTCATATATTTAGAGGGCGGTGTTCCGGGGCTTTTGACACTTTCTGCCATGACACTGATCACGTGGTGCATCGGCATCCTTTTCTTTTCACAGGATCCTGCTGCCGCATCAGGCAGAAAGCCTCATTATAGAAAAAAAGCATCGTCCGAAGCCCACACTGCAGCAAACGCTGTGACAAGGACCGCCACTCAGAAGGCAATAACCTTCATAGGAATCGCGCTCCTTGCGCTGTTTCTCTTTGGCTGGAAGTATCTTCCCTGGGCAGCGCTTCAGATGGTTGGAGATATGACCGGTGTCCTTCCTGAGGATATGACCTTTTTGCAAAAGACTGCCACTGCTGCCATACCGATTGGTCTGTCCTTCTACACCTTCCAGGCGATCAGCTATTTAGCCGATCTCTATATGAAAAAGATTGAGGCTGAGCGCAACTTCTTTAAATACGCACTCTACATGATGTGGTTTCCCAAGTGGATGAGCGGTCCCATTGAGAGGGCAGGCGCTTTTCTGGGGCAGCTGGAGCAGTGTGAAAAGACTCATCCCTTCGAGTTCGACCGCACGATTCGCGCAATCACTTATCTCATCTGGGGCATGTTCATGAAGTTTGTCATTGCAGACCACCTCGGATCCATTGTGGATACGGTTTTTGCAGACATTCCTTCCTATGGCGCACTTTCCCTGATACTTACCTCGCTCTTTTACACCATGCAGATCTACTGCGACTTTGCGGGTTACACGAACTGCATGATAGGTATCTCGGGAATGTTTGGTCTTGACCTGACCCAGAACTTCATGGTGCCTTACCTTTCAGAGTCAACAGTTGAGTTCTGGAGAAAATGGCACATATCGCTGTCGAACTTCCTCAAGGATTACGTGTATATACCCCTTGGCGGAAACAGAAAGGGCGAGGGAAGGAAAATCCTGAACAACATGATAGTCTTCCTCATCTGCGGAATGTGGCACGGAGCAGGGCTCTCATTCATTGTCTGGGGACTTCTGCACGGTCTTTTCAACACTCTGTCCAACCTGATAAAAAAGACCCGGGCCTCTTTCCTTATCAAAGGAAACCTTGGCAGGTTCATAACCTTCTGCCTTGTATCCTTCGCCTGGATATTCTTCCGCGCACCGTCAATGGAGGTTGCGGGAAAGTTTGTCGGCGGAATGATCCCCGGCATAAACCCTCTTCCGCTCACACAAGGCTTTGCCTTTGTTGAAGATGCCCTCATGGGCGCCTCGGCCTTCGACTGGTGGATAATTGCAATCAGCTTGCTTGTCCTTATCGTTATGGACGTCGTTGCCAACCGCTCCAAATCCATACCTCCGGAGATCATAATAAACAACTTCGGCGATTTCTCAAGGGGCATCACACTTGCAGTTCTCTTCGTTGTGGTAATGGTATTCGGCATGTACGGCTCAGGCGACGATATACGAAGCTTTGTTTACATGCAGTTCTAAATCAGCTATAAACTGACATTTTCAGATGAGGAGTAAATACATGAACATCAAACGTATAGCAGCCACGATCCTGAGCCTGACTATTGCAGTTGGCGGATTGTCGGTGGCCGATCACATACTTAAATACCGCTCCAATCACGGCGTAAAACAGTGCATCGCCATGTATCAGCAGCCGAAGAACTCGATAGATGTAGCCTTCATGGGCTCATCCCATATCCACTACGGCGTCAACACCGCAAAACTCTGGGAGAACTACGGCATCGCAGCCTTCGACTACTCTACCGCCGAGCAGCCCTTATGGGTAACCTATTACTGCATGAAGGAGCTCTACAAGACCCAGAACCCGAACATAATAGTCCTGGACTGCTTCGTCCCTGCTGCCATCGATGACAACTATAAATTCAAGTACACCCACTTTGCCGACACGCTGAACGGCTTTAAGTTCTCGTTAAACAAGTTAAAGCTCATGTACGTGGCCTTTGACAACAGGAAGGATAACTGGAACAAGTTCTTTCCGGTATTCTTTGGCTATCACGACAGGTACGACAAGCTGACCGACTTTGACAAGGAAGCTCTGGAAATTGACTATCACAACTACAAGGGCTTCGTCCCATACTTCAACGACTCACCCGGGCCTGTGCCCGAGGTCAACATGGATGTCATCGAGCCTCCCACAGAGAAGTCACAGGAGTATCTCCAGAAGATCTTTGACCTGACAAAGGAGCACGGAACAAAGCTCTACCTGACTGTTGTTCCATACCATGTCAACAGCGAGATGGTTACGGATGTCATCCAGTCAGAGGACACAAAATACAACTGGATCAACCAGTACGTACTTCAGAAAAACGAGGAGGGCTATGACAATGTCCTTTTCGACTACACAATGACCCATCTGGAGGACATCGGCCTCGACTGGGAGGGCGGAACCGACATCTACGACGAATCCCACCTCAATCTTCGCGGCAGCTACAAGTTCGCGGATTACATCGCGGGGCGCCTGCGTGACACCTATGGGCAGGAGATGGTGCCCGACCACAGGGGAGATGAGCGCTACTCAACCTGGGATGCACATGTGGAAATGATAAAAGAGATAGCCGCTGAAAACGGAGTTGAGTGGTGATACTCGCTTCATGCGGAATAATGCGCTGCGAGGCAAAAGGTCGCCCGATCGGATCCGGCAGTACATGCTGTACAATAACTTCAAGCATGCTCTCGCTCACTTCGTTTCGCAGCGGTACTGCGGAACTGCAACTACAGAATATACAGGACTAAACATGAAAAAATTTGCTGACTTTATTGAAAAGTTCATAGACCTGGCGACAGGCATATTGTGGGAGATTATCATGGTGTGGTGCTTTGTCATCGTAATCTTCCTGAACGATCTCCCTATGGGCGACTGGATACGCAAGAGGTTCCTGCTGCCAAACTGGGCGCTGCTTTCTATTGGCATCGCCATTCTTATAGGGTACCTTTTTCTGACCGGAAATCGTAAGCCGAATTTTCACATCTTCTCCTCGTCGGTCCTTCTGTTTATCCTTCAGCTCTTTGTCGCTGTGCAGATTTATTTTAAGCCCGGCTGGGATGCGGGAAACAATCTCCTTACGGATGCCTGGACACTGGCAAACGGCCTTCCCCTGGGAGAGGCCATAACTTACTACTCCCAGTACAACCAGAATCTCCTTCTTCTTTGCATAGAAAGTGCCATAATGAGGCTGCCCGTCCTGCTTGGCGTCACAACCTTTGAGTACGGGTATATTTCTCTGGTAGCCGCCCAGTGTCTAATATCTGCCATCACAGGATACTTTGTCTACGATCTCATCCTTACGTTTTCTGATGGGAGTGAATTCAGGGAAAAGATTGCCTTCATCGGCTGGCTCTTTTATGTGCTCCTCATCGGAACCTCACCCTGGTCTGTAGTCGTATACTCTGACGGCTTCGGACTTATTTTCCCTGTTCTCACAATATGGCTGTGGACACGCTTTGAACGCCTGTCCGGGGTAAAGAAATACCTGACCTTTTTACTTCTGTGTCTCGTCTCATATATAGGCTACAGCATCAAAGCGACTGTGATCGTCGCCTTCATAGCCGTAATGATGATAACCGTCTGCAGATTTCTGGCAAAATGTCTTAAGGACAAAAGGGCCGACTTTATCTCAGCAGCTGCCGTGACAGCTTCTGTTCTGGTGGTTTTTACAGGAGGAAAAGCCTGTCTTGAACGGCTCTATGACAGAATGGGTCTTGAGCTCGACATGGAAATGAAGGTGACAGCCTACCACTATCTGATGATAGGCTGGAATGAGGAGGAATCGGGAACCTTCAATGGCCCCGACCTTAAGTTTACAAGCTACATCCCGGACTTTGAGGACAGAAAGGAGGCCAACATCTCCGAGTCAAAGCGCCGGATAAAGTCGATGCTTCCTTTTCATATTTTCGTGTGGCAGGCAAAAAAGACAAATGAGAACTATCACGACGGCACCTTCTCCTGGTGGGTCGAGGGCGATTTCTGCGTCGAGAGCTACAAGGACAGGATCCCGGTAGTATCCTCATTCCTAAAGGATGTATTCTGGGCAGATGGAAAATACAACCGCCTCTTTACTACTCTGGAGCAGACAACCTGGCTTCTGATCCTCTTTTTGTGCCTTATCCCGATAAAAACAAAGGACAGCTGCATGGCAGCTGCCCTCCGTCTAAGTCTCATAGGAACCTTCTTCTTTGTGGAGATTTTTGAAGCAAGGTCCCGTTATCTCTATGTATTTGGTACACTCTTTGTGATAAACGCCGCTCTGTCTGCAGGTGTCATTATGCACCTTATTTCAAGGGCTTTTTCACCAAAACAGACGAAAGGCCAGACCGCGCCAGATCTATGACCTTCTGGATCAGTATCGGTATCAGTATTCCCATCACAGTGTAGAACATCAGGGAGTGAACCGACTGCCTCGGAAGGTAGATGTACTGGTAATAGGTCTTGAAGCTCACCCAGTCAAAATCCGCAAATTCCGCATGGAAAAGGCTAATCAGCCCGAAGATCCACTTTGCAACCATGATCCCAAGGACATGGTTCATCATTATTGAGAAGGTGTTGTCGGCGATGAGGTTTATGTATTTGCTTCTTCCGACAACCGGCTCAACAATGGTCGCAATGCGCAGCCATAGCGCAATTCCCAGAACGCCCGCTATTATCGGCATAACCGGCCCTTCTGTAAAGTTATTGCACCAGGCCGCCGAGTACTCCAGAGTCCTTCCATAGTGGTATATGATCCCAAACTCTATCAGAAAGAGTACCGTGAAATACCAGAAGCTTGGGAGCTTTCTGTCTATCTTTTCCAGCTTTTCCTTATAAAGAATACCCAACTCGTAGAATGAAAGAAGATACAGCATCCTGACCAGCACCAGCCACCAGCCGGTGTTAAGTCCCTTGCAGGCAAGATTGTTTCCAAGTATCCCAAGTGCAAGATTTACAGCGAAGAAGAACCACTCAGGCATATCCCT
>JAILJR010000248.1 GCA_024694565.1 Butyrivibrio sp.
GATCGTCATCACAGAATCATCCGTAAACTCCGATCCCTCTGAAAAAAGAGGAAACTTCTTTGTCTTCCCGCCTCTGTCAAACTCATACGGTGCACCAATCATATCTCCTAAAATAGCTCCATACATATTTCAATTACCCCCTTCCATGTATGCTATCTTCTGTTCTTCATGTACACCATATCATGCAGGTCCGGATAAACCGTCGCCCCTCAGGCGACCTTGCCCACCGTTCTAAAAATCATTTAATAATAATGTGTAAAACATGCCATGCAGAACATAAAAGCTTTGTCTTAGCAAAAAATCAAAGAGAGGGCCCGACACATTGTGCCGAACCCAAAACTCGAATCAAATATACAAATGTCAGTCGCCATAAAATATGCGATATTGAGGCTCTCCTTTCATCATTTTTACCCAGGATTACCATGAAAGCAATTCTCCTTGCATTCAGTTTCTTCCTAATTACAAGGGTCGCTTTCGTTACCTTTTAGATACAATATGAAAAAGCTCCGGCGGACATCAATATTGGCTCGCCGGAGTAATCTTCAAGCTGACATATTCATCACCGATGTTTCTACCTGTACGTGTTCTACTTCCATTTGGTTCAGATATTGTAATCATATGATTGCATTTAAATTCTTTTTTGCGATATGCTATAGGTGGTTAAAGATATGATCATAAATCATTATCTGTAAGGAGGATATCACGATGGCAAGCACGTTAGTTCAATTCAGAACAGAAGATACAGAAAAGGTCCGTGCCGTTCAGATCCTTGATCGCCTCGGGCTCTCCCTTCCTGCATATCTGAGAATGTGTGTTTCAAGACTGAACCAGGAAAACGGTATTCCTTTCAGTATGAAATTAGAGGAGGAAACCAATCCCGGGATCCGCGCTCTTCAAAAGGCCAGTCGGATTGCAGCGGAAAATGGAATATCCGATATGACTCTTGAGGAGATCAACGCAGAAATCGCGGAAGCAAGGAAGTAAAACGTCTATGAAGTATTATGTGGTTATCGATACGAATCGCCCATCCTTTCTGAGGACTCTTTCCTCAAGTCACAGACAACGAAATAATGCCGATTTTTACCCTCCAACGAAAATAAGACTGCGAACATCAGGATCTCTCCTAATGCCCGCAGGCTGTTTATGGCTCGTTATTCCGTTTATGCTTTTTTGTTTTCACGGAGCATCGCCTCTGCCATGGTTGCTTTCTCACTCAAAGATATATCGGAACATTGCTCATTCAAATGCATCATAATCTTCCGAAGATTTCCAACTTCTATCATATTTACGGCAAGGCAGAAAAAAGAATCCTTGTTCCCATCATCATAACACTCCAACAGTTGCTTTAATATTTTCTTCTTTTCCCTCTGTTCGGCATGATATGCATCCATTCCGATTTCTTTTGCTTTCTGCATATCTTTTCTCTGATTCCTGTGCAGCACAAGGGTATCGTAGCTGTCAAAGCCATCATAATACTTGCACGGGTACTCCAGGCATTCAAAGCAGTACTGAATACCTCCATGCTTTACACTGCACGGAGCCATTGGACAAATCTTCGCACAAAAACTGTCTTTAAAACAGCCGTTGCAGTTACCTTGCAGGCGATATCCACACAGACCGCAATTCAAGCCGCAAAGGGAAAATAAGTCATCGGTTCTGTTAAAATCATCAAGACTCATAATATCCTCTTAATTCTTCGGATTGCCCTAAGAGAATCCATATCACCATGCTCCTTACTCCGCAAACGGTGCGGCTAACTCATTTACAATATCTTTACAGGAATCGATACTCTTTATCAGACTGGAAAGATTGCTGACCGTATTGACGCCGGCGTCAAGATCTCCCTTATACATGCCATGGAAAAAGCTGCCCTGCGGAGGATTCATGTCACCGCGTTTGTTCGCCTCTACACCTTCCTTGCCATACTTATGCGGCGTTGTGCGCCAACGGGCAAAGCCGTCCTGCTGAGTATAAACCAGAAAATCATCTGGATGCGTGTCCATGATATCCTTCTTCACAATGTCTGCGGCACGGCATTCTTTTGACAGAATAAAACGTGTACCGACAAAGACACCTTCCGCTCCAACCACTTTTGCAGCTCTCGCCATTTTTTCATTTACAATTCCGCCTGCAGCAAGCACTGGAATAGAAACATATTCCGAGAGAAGCGCCGTCGCAGCTGTTGTACCTGTTGTAAGAGAAGGCATACATCCGCCCTCATCGCATCCGGTCGCAACTATAATATCTGCACCGCCCTTTTCTGCCTCGATTGCACCGTGTACACTCGGATTCTGTTCCCTTGCGATGATGATAAAGCCATCCTTCTTCCATTGACTGTACTCATCCGGAGCAATGCTTCCCGCTGCCACAAGCACATTTACGCCTTCCTCCTTGGCAAGTGCGATCATCGCCTTGGAGAAGCCATAAGGATCCATATCAGAAGGGAACACATTGATGCCAAAAGGTTTCTCTGTCAGTTCCTGCGTCTTGTGGATTGCCTTTCTCATTTCTTCGACAGTTTCCTCAATTGTTTTCACCATTTCCGTAGAGCCGGCACTTGTTCCGAGTACGCCAAGTCCTCCGGCATTCGATACGGCAGCGACCAGTTCAGGAGATGTGATCCATGCCATCGGAGCCTGGATCACCGGTTTCGTGATTCCTAAAATCTCACACACTCTGTTCATTTTTTATTCCTCCGTTTCTTAAAGTCCAAATACAAAATCTTCTATAGGTTTTCTCTT
>JAILJR010000006.1 GCA_024694565.1 Butyrivibrio sp.
CCGAGTGCCACATCTGTGCCACAGATATTCCAATGTAAGGTGCAGTATGGTGCAGTGTAACGGCAAGTGAGAAGCTTGATAACATGTTGGGACTGCAGGATGATGCAGGGTAACGACAGTATAGTGAGCAGTCGTCCCGACGCTTAAATCTTTATCGTAAGGAGTGGCGTAAAATCAACGGTTACAGACAATCAAGGTCAGGATTTACGACCAATTTACGACCAAATGGGAGAACACGTCAGAACAGATAATAAAATGGGATATTTCAGATGATTTCTTGAAATATCCCTTATCTTTTATGTGGCGGTGTTGAATCGTTGGTTATTCCTGCGATATAGTCGAGTGAAACATCATAAAACTTTGCAAGGGTGATTGCTAACTCAAATGGGAGTTCTCTTTTTCCTGTTTCATAGTTGTGGTAAGTTGTCCGTTGAAGATGAAGCAATTCGGCGAGTTTACGTATTGATAAATCCTTATCTTCTCTTAAATCCCGTAGTCGTGAATAATAGCCCATACATATCATCACCTTTGCGATCATTTTTTACTAATTGCAAGTGTACAACAAATGATGTACAATAATATCGAATGTCCTACGTTTGTAGGACGATGGTGAAAAGGAGAGAAAGTAATGGGTTATTTTATTAAAAAACTGTTGGTAGCTATAGCGATAGGTGCGATTTGGTTGATATGTTTTGCTGAATTTGCCATATTCCTTGCGGGTTGCTTATTTGGTGGTGGTTTCTCTGGAATATTGTCAGAATTTCTGCCAGTCGGCATAATGACTATTATATTGCTGATATACTTATGGACGGTAAGATGTAAGGAATGCGGTAAGTTCTTTTCATATCGAAACGTCGGCACAAAACAGGTCAAAAGTGAGGATATTTCGGTAAAGGTAGAATTGAACGACTATAACACATCGCACGAGGTCAGAGGTACACATGAGCAGTATATAGCAGGAACAAGAAACACTTATAGAACCTGTTATCGCTGTAAAAACTGTAGACACGAATTTTATAAGAAATTTTCAAAAGATAGTGCAAGAGTATAAATAAAAGCAGGCGTAAGAACAGATATCCTGCAGGAAGAGGAATATCAGGAAGCAGGTTGATAACCATATATTTCCCACAGGAATTGGATAGAAGAAAGGAGAAAGAAAATGAAAAAGAAACTCATGCTATTATTGTTTTTTAGTGTATTATCCCTTTCAGCTTGTGGTCAGAAGAACACACAGGAACTGACAGAAGAAACGGCGGTGTCTGACGAAGTTCCGGAAAGAACAGAAACAGAGGGAGCTATTGAGGAGACAGTTGAAGATGCAGAAACAGAGGATACTATGGAGAAGACTGTAGAAGATGCAGAGATAGAAACGGAAGAAGCATCTGACACAGATTCCATTACACCAGAAGTTTCGGCTGATTTTTCGCGGACTTATCAGTGGGGAATTATGGAGTTTGAGGGTGAAGATAGCCTCGTTATGGAGGTCGAGTTGAAGGGTTCTCCCAGAATTCCGGGGTCAACTATTTCATTTCGAGTCTTAGAGAGTATCTTTGATTATAAACTCTTTGAAAAGATTACCTGCGGTGAACTTGTGGTAGATAAGGAAACATATCCGGATTGGGCTACGGATGGCTTGACGGATGGAATTTTCGGATTTGTGGATGATGGCTTTACTTTAACCATGGATGAGGAACAAAAAGAAGAGGCGCTTGAGGTGACATTTTCCTATCCCAACAATAAAAGTGGGGAAGCAGAAGAGTATACAATTACTTGGAAGTCTGACGGTACCGCAGAAGTAAACGAGGGTTCTTTGATAGAGGAATAAGAAGGGCAAGCAATGAAAAAATTACTATCAACTATTATCATAGTTCTTTTGTTAATTGCTCTTTCTGCCTGCGGAGAATCGCAAAGTGCTGATAATTCTGGAGCTTTACAATCAACCGATGCTGACTTAGGGTATCAGTTTGAGGAAGGAATCCTTACTGTAAACAAGATTTATTATACGGTATTGGATGTTGCAGGAAATCCTATGTGCGTTTATCAGGAGCCGTGGGTTTCTTACAAGAATCGTGATGAAATCAGAGATATTATAATTGATGCCGATATGGTCTATACCACAAAAAATATACTGACGGGAGAGGATTTTACCGATTTATCGGAAAGCACTGCCGACTTTCTGGGTGGCGGTGTGCTTTTCGGAAATATGGACTCTCTGGAACGTCTTACGATTCATCGACTGAATTTGGATAAAATTTCAGATATTTCGGATATGTTTGCCAATAATGAAAATCTAAAATCGGTGGATGCATCGGGGCTGATGATATCTGATGTTACGGATATATCCCGTCTGTTTTATGGCGCGGAAACGTTAGAGAGCATAGATTTGAGTAGCCTTGATACATCAAACGTTATCAAAGCAGAAGGAGTTCTTGAAAACTGCTCGTCTCTGCAAACTGTCTGTGTTTCAAATTGGAACACATCAAATATCAAGAATTTTCGCCATTTTTTCGCTCAATGTTCCTCACTTCCATCTGTAGATTTAAGTGGTTGGGCAGTGAATAACGCCGATGTTTCCGGGATGCTTTGGGGCTGTGAAAAGCTTTCTGACGTGAAACTGACAAATGTTACGCTAACCAAAACGAATGCTGTGAACTCGATGTTTGATGAACATAATTCCCTCTCGTCCTATCTGTTTTCGGAAGATTGGACGATTGAGGATGTACAGCCCATAGCAGACGATGTATATTATTTTATCGTGATTCCTATGGTAGACGACCCAAATATTATTTTTATTGAATATATCTATTATACAAAAACAATGCCAGAATGGTACAAGGACTATGTTGCCGTGGCACAGGCAGTGGAGGATTGCACGGCGATACGTTCTCCGGCTTTGGATATTTATATTAAGGGGAACGAAGCAGCAAGACAAGCCGTAGGAGACATTACGTTTGATGATGTGAAGGATGCCGCTTTGGATGCACTTGCGAAAGTGAACGAGTATGATATGAAAAATGCAACGGAAGAGGAACGTGAGATTAGAGAGCAATTTATGGAAATCAAAGAAGATATGGATATGTTGGATGAAATTATTTCCATCGTATCGGAGTTGAACGAATAGTCCTTAGTGTATCTTCGCTAACTGTATCATTTTTTTCATAGCAAGTAAAAGATAAAAAGAAACGAATCTGAAATCAAATCAGTTCCGTTTCTTTTTTGTGTTTATTCTGTTAAGTACCCTTCAAATAATTTGATAAATGATTTCGCTAGTTCGTTTTTCTTTACTTCTAATAATGCTGTAAACGGTATACTATTTTCCATAGCTGTTCAACATAAACTAACCTCCGTGATCGACGAGTTAAATTGTCCATGCTCTTTCGGAAGATGCACAGATAACTATACATATAATATAAACCTTTTTGGGGTATTATTTAAAGATAAAAAAGAAAAAATGTCCCTAATTTGTCCCCTTTTTCCCTTTGAAGATTTTTTGCAGTCCCCCCTTGATCTCATCGGACCTTTCCCGGCGAAGGGCTGCTTTTTCAGCTTTTGTCATGGCTTTCTCCCGGGCAAGTATGGCCTTGAGGTCTGACCATTTCAGTCGCCTGATCACTTCATCGATACTGTAGGAATAATCCTTGGAAAATACAAAGGCCCAATCTTTTGCAGGTTTCTTTTTGGGAGTAGTTACATCCTCATCTGCATAGGGGAAAAATTCATAGTACCAGAGACATTTGTCCACATAAATGGACTTGTTCTCGAGGGACTCTGTTTTCCAAAAGAAATTTTTTGTCTTTTGGAGTTTTGAAAAATAAAGATAGGTATCATCATTTGAATGAATAAGATAAGCACCTTGAAAACGTGGGCAGTAAAGACCGGAAAACCGGGATTTCCTTGTGGAATAGACCGGGATGATCAAATCCGGCTCCAGGTTTTGAGCCGCTATGGCCTTACGTACCCTTTTGGGAAGACCTTTGTATATCAAAGGGTAATTTTTTCTGACCCCGAAGATCTTCCTGAAAAGGGGGAGAACATATATGTTTTCAATGTATTGGGAAGCATTGTATGATGCCTTAAACAGAAGGCAGCATAACAATATGATCAGGAAATTGAAAATATATCCTATCACAGGATATAAAAGATTTATTATCAGCAAAAAGATGACGCTTAAAGTCTTGAAGGTTTCACAGAAAAAGTTTAAAAAGGGGATTTCCGAGAACATGGTTTCAAGGGCATCAAAACCTTTGGCTACAGTTTTCACTATAAAATTGATGCAAAGGGAAAGTACTGCCATTACGATGGTAAATACGGCAGCTAAGGAGCCGGTGATCCAGTTCACATATTGTGGAAGGGCAGGATCCGGGCTTATGGCCAGGCTATAGGAAGAATGCAGGGCAATATCATAATAATCCCTGTCTTTAACAGCTGCATTCACCAGGGAAGAGGCGGAAATATCCGCAAGTCCGACTATATTCAGAACAGCCACAGCCAGTATGAAAAATGTGCCGAGGTACTGTTCAAGATACCCCAGGGTACAGACGCCAAAAACCTTGGTGGCAGAGTTGACCTTCATAAATTTGCTTATGAGAAAACATATGAGAACAGTCACCAGAACGGCGGGATAGCCCAGAGGCAGATCCGGTATGTGAAGGGGATTTTCCAGAAGATCGTTTATGTTGGCTATGATACTTAAAAAGAGGAGACCGGACCATGGATCTGTAGATACAGCTACGATCCCTGAATAATCTCCAGCCATGGAAAATAGGGTGTCACCCAAAATGGCAGAATTAAGGTTTTGAATTGTCTCCTGGGTGGACACTGTGCCGGCCTCGGTCTTCAAAGCATTTATTTGGGGCGTAAAGGTGCCGAATATAAATGCTAATATGAGACATATATAAAGATAGGCCATTACAAATCGCCTGTGTTTTTTGTACTCCTCAAATAATATCCTAAACATACGATCCCCTATAGATTGCTTTAGTCGTTTTCAAAAAGTGGAGTGGAGAAGTATCTCTCAGCCGTATCAGGCAGAACGGTCACAACTGTTTTTCCCTTACCTAATTTCTTGGACAATTTAAGGGCTGCGGCCACGTTGGTGCCTAAGCTGATGCCACACATGATACCTTCCTTGCGGGCCAGATCCTTGGCTGTTTGGATAGCTTCTTCATCAGTTACTATGTAAATATCGTCGTATATGTTCTGGTTTAGGTTTTTGGGTATGATGCCGTCACCTATACCCATCTGCAGGTGGGTTCCTATGTTACCGCCGGCCAAAATGGCACCGTTCTCAGGCTCCACAGCCCATATTTCGATTTCAGGGTACTGGGCTTTCAGGGTTTCGCCTATGCCGCTTATGGTGCCGCCTGTTCAAATACCTGAACAAAAACCGTGGATGGGTCCCGCCACCTGCTCTAGGATCTCAAGGCCTGTATGGTGCTTGTGGACCTTTGGATTGGCGGGATTTTCGAACTGCTGGGGTATGTAAACTCGCGGGTCTTCTTCACTCATGCGTATGGCTGTCTTAAGGCATTCATCCATACATGCTCCTATGTCTCCCGCGTCATGGACCAATATGACCTTGGCACCGTAGTGCTGGACTAAAAGCCTTCTCTCCTGGCTGACGCTGTCAGGCATGATGATCCTGGTCCCGTTCCAAGTAACTTTCACCTTAAGTCCTCCGTCTACAACTGTATATGTACACTTCTCAAAGGCTCACTTTATAATATAAGACATTAACTTGATCATGCTAAAAGCCCAAACATTATAATACCACAGATTATGGGCTTTTACCAGTTATTTCGGGCTTTATTGATGTATACACGGTTTTTTTAACCTTGAGGGCTCATTTTCGTCTCGTTCTTCTATCTCGCTTCTCAGTGCCGGTTATAGAAAGCTTACCTAAATTACAGACCAAGGACAGACCAGCCGGGTTTTATCGTTCTTATCAGCAGGTCTCCCGCAGGCCGGTCACAGAATGATCATCTTGATGATAAACCCCGGACATACAGGTTAGGGTGTGTTGTCTTATCAGCAAGTCTCACGCAGAAAATCTATGGTAAGCGCCCTGGCCCTGTCACTGTCAGCCCCATCAAAGCCATGGTCCGCCCCGTCTATCACATGAAGTTTTGCATTGGGATAAACCCCCAGAGCCTTATATGAGTTTTCTATAGGTACGATCTTATCGACATTACCGTGTATAATGCAGACAGGCTTAGTAAATACAGACTGAAAGTCCTTAACATTTATAGCACTCACCACCGGGTCAAACTCAGGAGATATCTTAATACCCATGGGATCCGTCGAACCCTGAGCCATCCTCTTCTTTGCATCCTCGGGTATATTAAAAGCCGGGTACCACAAGACCATGGATCTGAGTCCAGTCGCAATCTTTGCCCCCACCACGGCAGATACAAAACCTCCCATGCTCTCTCCTACAAGAGAAAACCTTCCCTTATCCACATAGTCAAGTCCCTTGGCGTATTCAAAAACCATCTCAAGGTCCTCTCCCTCAGTCTCAATAGTCATGTCCATCATACTGCCGTCGCTGGCAGATTACATTCCGCCTCCGCAGAAATCCTGCATAAAACAGACAAAACCCGCTTCCGCCAGTCCCCTTCCGTGGTGAGCCAGAAAATTGTGGTTTCCTCCAAAACCATGGGAAAAGATAAGACTTGGTATCTTGCCTTCCACATCCACAGGTCTGAATACCGCCCCTCTTATAACCTGACCGTTAGCCTTCTTTACCTCAAAATTTTCTTCCTTTATCTCATGCATCTGATCTTTCATATTGTCTCCTTGTGAACCTTGTCTCCTGATGAACCTTGCATCCACACGAAACCTGTCCTTGTGAAGCCTGTCTGGTATTCTTATTCAACTATAACATTAAAACAAGTTGAGGTTAAATGAAAAACTAAATTCCACTTGTACTTTGAAAAATGGTCTGTAAGGCGATTTTGACGAAAGATTTCGAATTTATCCCCTTTGACAGACACATAAAACGTGTTAAAATCGGTCTATCGATTCTGTTTGTTTGCACGACAA
>JAILJR010000018.1 GCA_024694565.1 Butyrivibrio sp.
AACATTTTCCTCTAATGAGAATCCATCTATCCTGCAGGAAAAGAACGGAAGAAATCCTATCTCATTAACCAGGTCTACCAGTTCTACTCTGTTTCTGATCTCATCGATAATCATATGCTCTTCCCAAATTTACCAATACTGCTACTCTCTTGTCTAATGATCAGTAACGGCTCAGTAATTCTAAAATCGCCACAATCGGCTACAATCGTAGCCCATTATTCACAGTTTATTAACAAGCTCCTACTCTGAAATACATATCAGCAAACATTACACCATCTTTGATTCTGAATGCAATATGCGGAGTATTATTATTCCAGTATTTTATCTCCATCCCGCTGATGCTACAATATTAATTCATTATTACAACATAATACCCCGGCCACCAAATTCCAATTCATAATTTACATTATGAGAAGTTCTCTGATGGAACTGTGAAATGTATCGAGGATGAGATACCGTTTGCGGTACCAAATGGGTGGAGCTGGTGCAGGCTTAAAGCATTGCAGTATCGCCCAACCATCAGGGTGCTGCCACACTTGTGGGCGATAAGACTTCGATTCTATAATGCCTTGTTCTCAGCACTGAATTGCAGCATACTGCGGTTATAGCCTGTAGTGGTAAGATATACTTTTTCCTGATGTATTGTCATCATTCTGTTAAGAACATAGCTGCTGACTCCTTCAATTTTCATATTCTGATTTGTATTGTCAAATATCTCGCCGTTATCACGTTCAATCATATGAATGGCATCTTTTTCAAAAAGCAGAGACAACTCAACCAAAAGCTTTTTTCTTTGATGTTTGTTTTTTTCCAGAGCGGTCAGCAAAATCTCCTCAGCAAACAATGCAACGCGGTTAGATGTTTCCTTGGAGTAGTTGCGCTTAACAAGCTCCATGTCTATTAGCTCAGAAAATCCGGAACAGGTTTCAGGCTCCAGCTTGTCCTCAAAGATTACGACTTCAACTCCATTTGATTTTAACAGGTAGGGAAACATTTCTTTTCCATAGTGAAGACGGATCTGCAAAATAATAATGACCAGTGCAATAAGCGGAGCAACAGCAAAGGCTGCCCATATACCATTCTCCCCAAACAGCAAGGCACCAACTATAGGCAGAAAGGCATACAGCAGACCATCCTTGAATACGATGATCCACACAGCCAGGGCGATATGTTCAACCACCAGATAGTATGCACTCATTAAACAAAGCAAACTGCAAAAAACCAGTCCACCTGAAACAATTCGTATTGCATGGATAGTCGAATACAGCTCTACGCCACCTTTTATGCCAAAGAGGAAACAAAATTGTCTGGCAAAAATAAATATGAGAGCATTCGAAACCAATCCTTCTACTATCGCAGCTTTCGTCGCTATTCGCATGAGACGACGAACCATTTCGTGATTCTTTTCTCCCAAATAGGTTTCTATCAAGGGCTGTGCAGCCATTCCGATGCCATCCAGGACTATATCGTACTCCAGAAGACTGACAACCACCGCCAGCGTTATTTCCCCTGTCCTGCCTAAATATTCTGAAATAAAGTCGATCAGGATGTAGTCCATTGCTGCAAAGCAAAAATAGAGCACTGCATCCACGATACTGTACCGCATCGCAAGTGCAATGTCAGAAAGTGAAAAATGCCATACAAAATGCAGGGTGTTGCTTTTTTGGAAAAAGTGCCTGAACAACACAATTGTCCCAAGTATATTTCCGATGATCGTTCCAAGAATAATGCCAACCATGCCATATTGGCGTGCCAGCAGAATTGAAAACAGGATATTGCCTATGATCTGCACTATATAGGAGATGTTTGTATTGGTTTCGTCGCCATCGGTGAAAACAAGTTTGGCAAGATATGAGTTCATGATGGCAAGTACAGCATTTAATGGAGTCCAGCGATAGTATTCCGAAGCCAGCGAATATATCGCGCGGTCGATGTGGTTGACACTAAAATATAAATCCCTGCCAGGCACAAGGAAAAGAGCAGTTCCAACAGAGAGACCAATGCTGATCAACAGGCCCTGACCAAATATTTCATCTGCGCGTCTTTTTTTCATCTCACCGATCATGCGGCTGTAAATTATACTTGAACCAATGGAAACAATGTTTGAAGCGAATCCTACAAAGGCAGTGATAGGAGTCACAGTGTTTATCGCTGCAACGCCCACAGTACCAAGGTACTTGCCGGCAATGATATTATCGCATAGAAGCATAATATAAATGATCGCCAGAGTAAGGGTACTGGTCGAGAGCATTGAAAGGAACTTTGTCCTGCAAAAACTGATTTTTTCATTGCTAATTACTACCCCATTTTTAATAATTCTATCTAATACACCAAATAATTTTAACCGGTACAAAAACACCGATAATTTTTCAGGATGCCGCGTTGTCATAAGGCGTCCATGCAAACGGCATAAAGGGCATTTTCTGCTCCAAGGATTTTATCATAAATCATCTGTGTTTACCATCGGGAATAGAATAAATATGAGTTGCCCGACAAAAGCTCGCCAGGCCGGCTCCGGCTGTGCATATTGCACAAGCAACTGAGCTGCCCTATGAGCTCGTCGGTACTTAGGCACCGTATTTTGGTGCCTTAGTACCGCTACGAAGCGAAAGGAGCGAAAGCGTGCCCGAAGTGATTGTACAATATGCACAGCCGGGGCCGGACTGGTGAGCTTTTGGCGGGCGACTCATGCAATAAAAAAGACCCCACATCTAAAAATATTCGACGAAGGGTCTTAAAATCCTTTTTTTTAATTATAAAAAATCTGTAATTTATTTGAGCGCCATGCTCCACTCAGCCCTGCGGCTTACAAACTGCTCGTTGATCCATTTAACGGCAGCATCAAAGCCTTCTTCCGACACCTCGAAGTTCTCACTGGTCATGAGTTCCCTGGCGGTGACGCCATACGAATACGGCTCAGGCCACACTGTAGCCATCAGGGTTGCCGGTGCCCTGTCCTCCTTCTTTACAAAAAACACATTTTCCAGAGGCTCCCTCGCCAGGCGAAATCTCATCCCCTTGTGGCTCCCAAAATAAGCCTCTCCATACTCATAATGTGTCAGATTAAAAAAAGCAGATTTTTCAATTTCCATATTCTCTTCCTTTAGACAATCCATTGTCTGCATCATTAACAGGGACTATATATTTCTACCTGAATCTCCCAAGAAAGGAAGCCAGCGGTCCTACCGCACTCTGCAGATCCGAGATTGCCTTGTTCAGGCCTTCATAATCAATCTCGGAAACCTTCTTTACCGCTCCGGCCATGGCCTCGGAGTTCTCTCTCAGGAGCTTGTTCACATTGGCACTTGCATCCTTGAGCTCAGCCGTCATGCTGTTGATTCCCTCAACTGCAGTCTCAACCTGGTCGGTTGCCTCGTTTACCTGCGTAAGAGTTTCGCTTATCTGCGGAACCAGGATGATAGCCGTAACAAGTGCCACAGTACATACACCCATTATTCCGAAAGCTGAAATCCTCTGCCAGAAAAGAATCTTTCTCTCAATCATGCTGGGTAGCTGCTGCTGCCCCTGTAAAACTGTTTCATCACTCATAACATGCTACCTTCCTTCCTGAAAAAAATGTTAATGTACGTATAAAAAACTATCTGTATCCTGCCGCAATAGTGCCTCTCAGAGTTCTCCGTGATAGCTCTGAAGTGACCTGATGTTGCCGCAGCCGTTTGCCTTGACCTCATGTATACCCTCAGCTGCTGCCTTTCCTGCTGCAACAGTGGTGATATACGGTATCCTTGCCTTGATCGCAGCCCTCCTGACATAGCCGTCCCCATGCTCGGTTTCCTTCCCGATCGGAGTATTGATGATGAGCTGTACCTGACCGTTCTTTATAACATCCTCGACGTTGGGTCTTCCGCCCTCGTAGTTCTTCATTATCCTTGTAGCCTCAACACCGGCCTCGGTTATTACTTCGTAGGTTTTACCTGTGGCATAGATCCTGAAGCCGTCATCCGAAAAGCTCTTGGCAAGATGTGCTGCTTCAGGCTTGTCCTCTTCGTTCAGTGATATGAGGACTGCGCCCTCCAGCGGAAGTGCAGCTCCTGCTGCCTCCTCTGCCTTAAAGAAGGCCTCGCCCGTGGTCTTGGCAAGACCGAGAACCTCTCCTGTGGAGCGCATCTCAGGTCCCAGTACCGGATCAACCTCCGGGAACATATTGAAGGGGAATACTGCCTCTTTTACACCATAGTATGATGGCTCACCTGTCTTTTTGTTTGCTATGAGCTCATCCGCAGGTGACTTCCTTCCTGTGAGGGATGAAGTTATGATATCCGTGGCAACAGGCACCATCTTAATGCCGCAGACCTTGGATACGAGAGGTACCGTCCTCGATGCACGGGGATTGGCCTCAAGTACGTAAACAGTGTCACCCTCGATGGCATACTGCATATTCATAAGTCCTACGACATTCATCTCTACAGCAATCTTCCTTGTGTACTCCTCAATGGTACGAAGGTGCTTTTCCGAGATATGCTTTGATGGAATGATGCAGGCCGAATCTCCCGAGTGGATACCGGCAAGCTCAATGTGCTCCATAACTGCGGGAACAAAGGCCGACTTTCCGTCGCTTATGGCATCTGCCTCGCACTCAAGCGCATTCTGAAGGAATCTGTCTATGAGGATAGGTCTGTCAGGTGTCACACCGACAGCTGCCTTCATATATCCCTCCATGCTCTCCTCGTCCCTTACGATCTCCATTCCTCTTCCGCCGAGAACGAAGGAAGGACGGACCATTACCGGATAACCGATCCTCTTTGCAATTTTCTTGGCAGTCTCAACATCTGATGCCATTCCGGACTCAGCCATTGGAATCTCCAGCTTTTCCATCATCATCCTGAACTGGTCACGGTCCTCTGCAAGGTCGATTACCTCGGGTGTTGTTCCAAGTATATTGACGCCCTCTTCCTTGAGCTTGGCAGCAAGGTTGAGAGGTGTCTGTCCGCCGAACTGCGCTATCACTCCTAAGGGCTTTTCCTTGCGGTAGATCTGCAATACGTCCTCTAATGTAAGCGGCTCAAAGTAGAGCTTGTCCGAGGTGTCATAATCTGTTGATACCGTCTCGGGGTTGCAGTTTACGATTATCGTCTCAAAGCCCAGCTTTCTGAGGGCAAGTGCTGCATGTACGCAGCAATAGTCAAACTCGATGCCCTGTCCGATCCTGTTGGGACCTCCTCCGAGGATCATTATCTTTCTGCTCTCTCCAGCCTTATCCTCCGGCATTGGATTCTCAATGCGCTCCCGGCTCTGATAAGTCGAATAGTAATAAGCGCTTCCATCAGTGCCATAGACATGAACGCCGTCCCAGACCTCAACCATACCTGCCTTCTCGCGCCCTATTCTGACTTCATCCTCGGTTATGCCAAGTACCTTTGCAAGATACCTGTCAGAGAAGCCGTCAAGCTTAGCCTTTTTCAGGTCTTCTGCACTCGGAAGACTGTTTTCATATTTTGATTTCAGAGCCTGTTCCTCTTCAACAAGCTCTTTTATCTCATTTAAGAAGTAATGCTTCACCTTGGTGATATCAAAGAGCTCGTCGACAGTCACGCCCTTTTTCATCGCCTCATATATAAGGAAATATCTCTCCGAGGATGCATTCTTCAGGTTACGAAGGAGCTCCTCTTTTGACATATTCTCAAACTTCTCTATGCAGCCAAGTCCGTAGCGGTCCTTCTCAAGAGATCTGATGGCCTTCTGGAAGGCCTCCTTGAAGTTCTTGCCGATGCTCATGACTTCGCCCACGGCACGCATCTGGGTCCCAAGCTTGTCCTCAACGCCATGGAACTTCTCAAAAGCCCAGCGCGCGAACTTAACAACTACGTAGTCGCCTGTTGGTACATATTTGTCCAGAGTTCCGTATCTGGAATCAGGCAGCTCTGCCAGAGTAAGCCCTGTGGCAAGCTTAGCTGAAACAAGGGCAATCGGAAAGCCTGTAGCCTTGCTGGCAAGTGCCGAGGAACGGGAAGTTCTGGGATTTATCTCTATGACAACTATCCTTCCGGTATTAGGGTCATGGGCGAACTGAACGTTGGTTCCGCCTATTACGCCGATGTGCTCAACAATCCTGTAGGCCTTTCTCTGCAGCTCTTTCTGCAGGTCCTCGGAAATAGTAAGCATGGGGGCTGTACAGAAGGAATCTCCTGTGTGTACTCCCACGGGATCAACGTTCTCAATAAAGCAGACCGTGATCATGTTGCCGTCCTTGTCTCTCACAACCTCAAGCTCAAGCTCTTCCCAGCCAAGGATTGATTCCTCGACAAGAACCTGATGTATGATGGAAGCAGCAAGACCTCTTGCACACACTGTCTGAAGCTCTTCCCTGTTGTAGACAAGACCGCCGCCGGCACCGCCCATGGTGTAGGCAGGACGAAGGACTACGGGATAGCCGAGCACCTCTGCCTCTTCCAGAGCCTCCTCAACGCTGTAGCACGCCTTGGATCTGGCCATGCCAATTCCAAGCTTGTCCATGGTATTCTTGAACTCGGTCCTGTCTTCACCTCGCTCAATCGCATCAACCTGGACACCTATAACCTTGACACCGTATTTATCAAGGACACCCGCCTTATATAATTCAGAGCACAGATTAAGTCCTGACTGTCCGCCTAGATTGGGTAAAAGAGCATCAGGCCTTTCCTTCTCAATGACAGCACTCACTCTCTCTACATTTAGGGGTTCAATGTATGTCCTGTCTGCCATCTCAGGATCAGTCATGATCGTAGCGGGATTGGAGTTAACCAAAACAATTTCATATCCAAGGCTTCTGAGTGCCTTGCATGCCTGAGTTCCCGAGTAGTCAAATTCACAGGCCTGTCCAATTACAATGGGCCCGGAGCCAATGATCAGTACCTTACGTATATCTGTTCTTGCTGCCATTTTGTTCCTCCCTGTCAATTCCAGCATAAATTCATCCTTTAAATTCTATTATTCAAATGATATTTATGCAAGAAAAATAATAAGAGCACGTTTCAAAAACCTGCTCTTATTTTATATCAGTGATTTTCCTTTTTGATAAGTGCCATTGCAAAGCTTATATTTGTGCTTTCGTGTTCGGGGTTTATTGACCAGGCTCTCTTAATCCTGTCGATGACCTTGGGGGAATCCTCGCTTGTGAGCGTAGGAAGGACTACAAAGAACTGATTGGGCCTGTTCTGAAAAATTATATCGCTCTTTCGCAGGTTCCTCTTAAGGATTCCGGAAAACTCATCTATCGTATCGGGACTCGGCATTCCGCCACCCTTCTGCCTGAGTGAAAAGAGCAATCTGGTGGCTACCGTACCATATCTGTCGATGTAGCGGGTTATGAACTTGTAGTTCCAGGAAAAAGCCTCTTTTCCAAGGATAAGGGCACCCTTCCTGTCGCCGCGCTCCTCCATAATCTGTGAGACCCTGCCTATCTCAAGCTCCAGGTCCTCAGCGTCATGTTCGGCATCACTTGCAGCATCATAAATAAAGTATCCGTGTCTTCCGTTTAGCTTGGCCTTATAGAGTGCGCTGTCCGCAAACTGAAAAAGGATCTTGTATTCAGGGGAATGCTGCGGAGAAAAAGCTGCTCCCACAGATACTCCAAGTGGTATGCCGTGGTCATCTCCCATGAGCTGACAGGCCTCATTCATAAGCTGGGTGTTGATCCTCTCCGAAAGTGAAGCCACAGCAGACTTCTCCGACATGTGAGGAAAATAAGCCATGAACTCATCGCCGCCTATCCTGCTCACGATGTCGTCAGCCCTCACATTATGCCTTATTACTGTCGAGAGTGCGACAAGAACCTTGTCACCCATATCATGCCCATAGAGGTCATTGACGAGCTTGAAATTGTCCAGATCAAAGAGCATCAGCACCCCTTCTGTGCTGCCGCAGATCCCGGATATCCTGGAGGTTCCGTTGGCCTTGTTAAAAAAGCCTGTGAGCTTGTCCAGAGTAGCCTCCTCAGTCAGATTCTCTATTTTCCGGGAGTTCTCGATTGTGTTGGTGATGCGGTTTATAAGGGCATCCCTGTCAAAGGGCTTATGGATAAAATCGGATGCGCCTACCTTAAGACCTCTCCGCTCCGCTTCACTGTCATTTTCACCGGTGAGGAAAATAACCGGGGTCCAGCTTCTCCTTATCTTTTCCTCATACTCATGGACTGCACTTATGGTCTCAAAGCCGTCCATCTCGGGCATCATCACATCGAGAAGTATCAGGTCGGGATCATTTTTTTCAAGGAATTTTAAAAGCTCACTTCCGGAGCGGAGACAGCTTACCTTCATGTCCTCTCCGCTAAGAAGCATCTTTGCATTTTTCAGGCTAAGCGGTTCATCATCCACCACTACTATCCAATAACCCATTGTCAATTGCTCCATATGTCTGATCGACTGAAAAAAATACACGTTTAATCCAACTTGTATCCGGATCCGGTTTTACCCTTTTTCAGAAAGAGCATCGGCAACAGCACTGTAGTCAAAGTTGTCAGCATTCTCCCTAAGCTTTTTAAAGAAAGCCTTCTCCTCATCCGGGACAGAATATTCATCCATCCGGGCAAACAGTTCATCCAGCCTGTCGCTGTCCATATCCTCGGCAGCAGACTTAATATCATTGTACACCTTATTCATCATGTCCGCATCAGCAATCGGCTTTTCTGCCTTTGCGGCTCCTTCTTTTTCATCCTCTCCGAGTGCATTGCAGAGCTTTTCCTTAAGTCCCAGATATTCACTCATGAACTCCTCATGGTGAAGGCTCAGATATCCGGCATCCTCTACCTTTGCTGCATTTTCAAGCTTCTGTGCCATCTCTCCAAGCTCCATGGCACCGATTATCCTTGATGAGCTCTTGAGCGAATGGATCAGTATTGCATAGGAGGACAAATCTTTACTCCTGTAATAACCATTGAGCTCAGCGGACCTGTCATTAATGGCACTGTAGTACATCTTCAGTATTGATATATAGGCATCTGAAGTACCATTGTTCTTAAGCCCCGTATCTACATTTAAGCAGCCATCAGCCCGAAGCTTCATCAGTGCATCAACCTCTCCGGTCTCCGTCGAAGACTGCACGGATCTTCCGGCGTGATCAACGATCTCAATTTTCTCCTTCGGAAGATGATTAAGAAGGCTCTTCTCCAGAAGAACAGGGTCTATCGGCTTTGAAAGATAGTCATCAAAGCCCTCGGAGATGTAGTGCTCTTTTGCCCCGGAAATGGCATTTGCTGTAAGGCAGATTGCCGGGGTAGAGATATTGGGGTTGTCCTCCATGGACTTAAGCTCTCTGAGCGTCTCGATACCGTCCTTGTCCGGCATCATGTGGTCGAGGAAGATCATATCGTATTTCTTTTCTGCCGAGAGCCTTATGGCCTCATCCCCGCTTGAAGCAGTGTCGATCTGCACACGGTTGTGCTTTATGAGATTGCTGAAGACGACAAGATTCATGGGATTGTCATCCACAGAAAGAATCATCGCTGAGGGTGCAATGAAATCAATTCTTGTCTTTTCATCAGATCTTCCGTTTTCAGATGAGAAGGTCCTGTAGTCACCCATCGGCTCCCAGTCCACTACCTTCTGTGGAAGCTCAAAGGAGAACACTGAGCCCTTTCCATATTCGCTGGATACCTTAAGCTCTGAATCCATAAGCTCAAGCAGGCTTCTCGTAATATTAAGTCCAAGACCGGTTCCTTCAATATTGCGGTTTTTCTTTTCATCAAGTCTCTCAAACTTGTAAAAGAGCTTATCCATATCCTCTTTGCGAATGCCAATTCCGGTGTCAGCTACTGAAACATCAAGGCAGATCATATCCTTCGTCTTTTCATCCTTTTTCCAGGAGACGGTGAAGGTTATGCTGCCCTCCCTGGTGTACTTAAGGGCATTGGTAAGAAGGTTGATGATTATCTGCCTTATTCGCACCTCATCGCCGTAGAGACCTCTTGGAATAGTCGGATCAAAGCTGATATTTAAGGTCAGTCCCTTGTCATAGACCCTACTCTGTATAATGACGAGAAGATCATTAAGAAGGATAGCCAGATTGTAATCCACCGGTGTTACCTCCGTCTTGCCGGCTTCTATCTTGGAAAAATCAAGAATATCATTTATGAGGCTCAGCAGGTTCCTTCCGGCGCTCTTTATATTCTGGGCGTAATACTGGATGGTATTGTCCTCAGACTCACGCAGGATCATCTCGTTCATTCCAAGGACTGCATTGATAGGAGTCCTGATTTCATGTGACATGTTGGCAAGGAAGGTACTCTTTGCATGGTTGGCAGCCTCAGCCCTCTGAACCTGCTCCTGCAGTGAGACGGCCATCACCTGCAGCGTATGTGAAAGGACACCGATCTCGTCATTGCTGTCTATATCAATGCTTTCGCTGAAGTCACCCTCGCCGTATTGCCTTGCAACCTCTGTCATGTAGCCAAGCGGCTCCGTTATTGACCTGATCCAGATAAAGCTCAGTATCCATGCAAAGGCAATGGTAACTACAAGCACGATAATGTACAGACGCACCATGCTGTTCGTCTGTTCATTGAGCTGGCCTTCAAACCAGTCGACACTGAAGTCCACCCCGACAATACCGGCTATGTTTCCCTTTGAGTCAAAGATAGGACTGTATGAGCTGTAAAATGTCCCCCACTCATCCGATGCCCTGAAGTCGTCAACCGATGCCACTCCCATGCTCGCACTATACAGACCGTCGCTGTATTCTATCTCATCTCCGAATTCCTCAGGCTCATCCACCGATGGGTCCACGGTATAGGTAAATCTTCCGTCGTCTTCTACCTTGATTGCATATACATATTCAAGCTCAACATTGTCACGGTAAACCGCCAGGGCATTGTATACCTGCATATACTCCGGTGAGTCAACGTCCTCTGCCGTCAGATTCTTGTGGATATTGCCATCAACAGAACCTGCGGCGCAGTTCGCAATATCTATCATTCTCTGGCAAACCGAGGATCTTATGGCGGCTCTTGACTGGATTATGGATACGATGCAGAACAGAGCCCCTGAAACAAACAGTACGATAAGCACCAGCCAGAGGATCCTCTTTCCAATTGTTGTAGATTTTTTGTCCGTTCGGTAAATATATGAGGCTTCCGGTCCTGAATATTTTGAAAAAGCCCTCGCGGGTACTCTCTTTGTGAAGGCATCAGATGATCTTGCGCTTACATTAAAGTCGACGGCATTGTCCTTCTGCTTTTTTTCTTCCTTTGCATCATTTTCAGATGAGCCGGCCGATGCATTTTCATGAGCTTCAACGCCGTCAGACTGGAAAATATAAAATCTGACAAGATAGGTTATGATGATAATGCTGATGATCACAACTGCGATCGTAAAAATAAGAACCCATCTCATTGAGCCAAAGACGTTGGATACATTCTTTACAGAAATGCAGCACAGACCGCTCTTTATCGTGGCAGTATATACTATATAGTCCTCACCTGCGTATTTGAACTCAAAGTAATCCTTATCCTTGTTTGCCAGGTTGTGGACTATCGCCTCTCCCAGAGAACCTCGCTGTACATCATAATCCCTTCCGACCTCTGACCTGTCGGAGTGAGCTATGACAAGATTTTCATCGCTTATGACAATCCCTATGTCTGCCTCTCCGCTTCCCACAGTCTCATCAACTATCTGCTGAATGCCGGAGATGGACATATCCATGGAAACCACACTTTCACCGTCTATCAGCACCTTGCCTATCGCCATCATATGCTGCCCTGACTGCATGTCAAGGTAAGGGTCAAGGAGCGTGATCTCACCCGGCCTGCTGATCGCCTTAATGTACCAGGGTCTTTCAGTGGCGTCATAATCCTTGGGAGGAATCCATTTGGTCCCGCTGTAAAACTTTCCGTTTATATATCCGTATATACCTGTTGTATCTTCATCAACTGCGCTCCTTATGGCATCAGACTGTCTCACAAGAAAATCATACACGTCCTCATCAGAGCGCTTCTTGGTTATCATCTCATCGAGAGCATAGGCTGCAAGGCTTATCTCATCCATGTTTGATGTAATATACATATCAATGAGATCAGCGGACTTTTGTGCCGTCACTTCACCATCCTTGATGATGTTCTCCTTTTTTTCATCATAGAGCATTCTGTAGTAGACAAGTATTATCCCTACAAAGAACAGGATGCCTATTATCGGGATTATAAAGCCTCTTTTCTTGATCTTTTGCATGATAAGTGCTCCGGGGTGACTGAGAATGATCATTTTTACATAAATATACACTTTAATCTTATCATCTAAATCTAAAGCTGGTATTAACGGAATATTATAATAAAATAAATCCTAAAAAGGAGTTATTCATTCGATTTAAACGGACGGGAGGCAATTTCTGTTGTCAGCCGGGGCAGGCATACTTCGCTCCGGCCGCTCGCCCGGGATGAGAGCAAAATTGCATCGGCATGCAGGCGACAAACAGCGAAAAAAAAAGATGATCCATAAAATGAATCATCTTTTTTGCAAGCAGAATCAGAAGCCGAGTGAATCGTTTACCATGATTACATGGATACGTCCGGCATGTCTTGAATATCTGGTCATGAGAAACTGGCAGCAGATGGTGTCGGGAGATTTGCAGTCCATACATGCTCCGGTTTTGGCACAGGGAGTTGAAAGCCCGAAGCGCTGTGCATTTATGGGGGCTGCGACATTACGTGCCCGCTTCATGGCGCTGTCAACATCGGGGCATACCTTGTTCATGCCAACTATGGCGATGACGTGCCTGGGGCCCTGTGCTATAGCAGAAACCCTGTTGGAATTGCCATCTATGTTTATCATAATTCCATCTTCTGTTATGGCATTGGCACTTGTGAGGAAGTAGTCAGCATCATAGGCTGAGAGCATTGCTGCCCTCTTGTCCTCTGCCACGTCCCTGTCTATAAAATTGTAATTGCCGCTCTTAAGAGCATCCACAAGCCCTATCTCATGGGCGGACATTGCGCCTCCCATTGTCACAGATGAGCCCTCTTCTATTATCTCCAGGGCTTTTTTGCAGGCCTCCTCTTTGTCCTTAGCATAGTAGCCCTTCATATTGCGGGACTCAAGACCGTTTATGACCTTTTGTGCAAGTAATTCGTTTCTCTTGAAAATATTCTCGTTCATGTCTCTTCCTCCTGGCAAATGAACTTGAGGGACGTTGGCACCAAAGCAACTTCCGTTCGTCCGATTGCATATAAAAAAAGTATTAGTACATTTAAAAAATATGGCTGTCTGTGAGATATCACAAACAGCCATATATTCCGTGCGGAAGAAGGGACTTGAACCCTCATGTTGTTGCCAACACATGGACCTGAACCATGCGCGTCTGCCATTCCGCCACTTCCGCGAACGACATCTATTATATTAACCTTTTCCGAGTAGTTTGTCAACAGGGAAGTCACAGGCAAGTCACAGGGACGGTTCTTTTGACTTATTCCTTCGTTCTTTTGTTCCCTGCAGTCTGAACAATATTACGGCCAATCCCGGTAAATCTGGATATCTGTCGAACTGACAACCCACACTCTTTAAGCTTTACCAACGCAGCATCTCTTTCGATTTTACTATAATTTTGCAGCACTGTACCACTGGATATTCCAAGAACTCTGGTCAACTCCTCTTTTGCCCAAGTATCACCATGTCTTGCTTCAGAATACTC
The DNA here is from genome assembly GCA_024694565.1 of Butyrivibrio sp. Classification (GTDB taxonomy): domain Bacteria; phylum Bacillota; class Clostridia; order Lachnospirales; family Lachnospiraceae; genus Butyrivibrio. The sequence goes on from JAILJR010000018.1 coordinate 13,612, forward strand.
AAGGCCCTGATCTTCCTCTTCTTGCTCTATGAATCTTCTATACTTACTTGCATCGCCAAAAAGACCTCGGATTGCTGACAAATCCATAAATGGCAAAGGATTGTCGTAGTATCTATAGCTGTTCCACGGATACTGCGAAGCATTACAGACTCCTGCCTTCTGAGGATTCTTAAGGATATATCTAAATGCAGTCAAATAATATGCATCATTTTCCACAGGCTCACTCTTATATCTATCTTGAAAAAGATGTCCAACCCTCTCATATTTCCTGTTGTAATACCAAGAATAGCTCACTCCTATTTTTTTCATCAAAAGAGTTATTGCTGAAGTTTCACCTTTTACCAAAAGATGTACATGATTATCCATGAGACAATATGCGCATACACGAACTTCTGTATCCATACAATATTTTTCCAGTTTTTTCAAATAGTACCTATAATCATCAACATCCTCAAACAGTAACTGCTTTCCATTTCCTCTTACCACTATGTGCATATATCCGGATGCACTCCTATTTCGTGCCCTGCGCGGCATAAATAAATCCTCCTACAAAAAACCTATTATTTCTCACATGGAAATTCACCGAATAAAAAAAATCTATCCAGTTCCCCAGAAAAGGGATTGATTTTGAATTTTATAAATGAACTATATCATTAAAAAAGTGATATGTAAAGCAGTCAAAAGAACCGTCCCTGTGACTGATATCAAGCAGTCAAAAGAACCGTCCCTGTGACTGCCTGTGACTGCTGAAAAATCTGCCAATAAGGCCGCTTTATCGTATAATTATAAAAAGAAATTTGCACATAATTTTATAGAAGGGATGGATGATCTTATGGAAGAAAGAAAGCGCAGTTTACTAAAGAGACTGGAAGGATTCTTCTCAGATGATGAGACTGTAGAAGAAGCTTCTGTTTTCACTGCAGAGGAGCTCAATGCCCCTGTAGATATTTTGAGAGTTCTGGTAACCGAATACGGTGCAGAGCTTACGGATGTTCTTGCGGAGTATTATTTCGCGCCTTCCGAGGAGAGGGATGACGTCTGGTATTTCACATCAGTCATAAACATAGATCCTGCTGTTCCCATGGAGGGAATAACTGCTCTCTCCTTAGCAATTGCAAAGCTCAATTTCTATATCCCCTACGGAAGCTTTGCCATCAGCGGTGATGGAGGGCTGCTGGTCTTTAAGTCCGTTACCGCCCTTCGCTCTGACAGCGATGACGAAAAACTCTATAAAGACATAGAGCTTGCTGCAGATAATGCGCTTTTTATTCCGGAGCAATATACTGAGCTTCTATCACAGGTGGCTGATGGAAGTCTCCTTCTGGAGGACTTCTTAAGTATGCTGTCTCACTAATCAATGCAGAGCCATTTCACAAAGAAAGGAGGGTTACCATGCCGCCTAAAAATATAAACCAGATAAGAAGATCAAATTCCATGGAAAATATGCTGCCCCCTGCTATGAATGATGCTATGCAGATACAGCGAGTAGAGAATCCTATACAGATGAATCCTGTCAATACGGATATTGCACAGGTTCAGCTTCGCCGGCCAAGTGACACCCGTATACGGGATGCATATGCTGCCATAGGTTTTGATTATGAGGATTCAGACAAGAAAAGACAAGCTCTCCTTAATAAGAGCAATGCGAAATACACTCTTCAGCGTGCCCTCCGCGAAAAAGAGACCGCTGTAAACGCCGCCCCCCGACAGATACAGGTCACTGCCAAAGCAGCAATGGAGCTCAGTGACAGTAAGCTTGTGAACAACTATGGAAGATATACAGGCGAGTGTGCTGATTACCTCAGAATAAGGTACAGCCTCATGAGAAACAGGTATTATGCTCTTCTTCCCGTGGAAGAGCTAAGAGCCCTGGATCGTGGTGCTCTTCTTTCTAAGCTTCGGGCCGAGTACACAAAGGCACAAAGAAGTGCCGACCTCATTGCCTTCTACCAGGATCTTATCCGCCTTAAAATGTATGATGATTCCAAGGCCGGACTCAATAAGGACAGACCAAACCGCGAGAATCCGCCCCTGGTGATTTCTGCCGATGAGAGAAATAAAAACAGACTGGCCTATAATAATAACAATCCAGGTGACAGCAATACACTCCTTGGACACATCGACAGAATGCATATCAGCGATGCTGAAAAGGTAAGGAGAAGGCAGGTTCTTAAGGCAGTAATGCGCCCGGAAGAAAATGACGAGGACAACGGAGCAATATGGCAGGAATCGGATTTAAGGCGCATCACCCCAAAGCAGCAGGAGGGCCTTAGAAGAATACTTGCCTGGATATTCCGCAACTCTATAAAGAGCAGGCACTCACAGGAGCCTCTTGCCTACAAGCTTGCACAGGCTACTCCGGAGCAGTTGCTTCTTACCTTCTATCTCGTTGAGAACAGAATGCAGTATGCGCCGAACCCTGAACTAATCCACAAGGCAATCACAGGATATGTACCTGATCTAGATATCTTCAAGTCAAGGATGATTTCCTCCAAGGCAAAGTTCTGGAGAAGACTGGATTCCGACGCAGTGTTCTACTGGAGCAAGCTCGGTATGGCTGCACGCTTTGCGCTTAACTGCGATATCGTTACAGATTATAAGACCTTTTCCGACAGGGCTGATGAGCTGTCCGAGGAGATTGAGGATACAGAAGGCGTAGCTGAAAAAGCCCGGTTGACCTGCGACTATCTGGTCCAGAAGGGCAACATTCTTATTACCCTCTACAGATCAGCCGGATTGTCGCCGGATATGCCCGCAGATCTTATAGAGGACCCCACCCTCAAGGCAAAGGTTCTTGCGATCAACAACGAAATATTAGAAAAGCTCAGGGCTCTCGGCGATCTCAATGTGCTCCAGGAGGGACAGGATTTTGACAGGGACGCAATGGCAAAGCAGGCAGGGAAAAAGGAGTCCAGATACAAATCAATGGACACACCCACTAAGAAGTACATAGACCAGCAGCGGAAATACATAAACGGACTGTCTAAGATCACAAAGATTGATAAGATAATCGGAGGTAAGGTTGAGAATTTCTTTAAGGCCGATGCCTTTAAGGTTTCAACAAGCGGAATCAGCTGTATTTGCGGAGCGATAGGCCTTCTCAACACCATTATGGGAATTGGTGAAGCAGGAAGCTATATTTTTGATTCAGACCGAACCGGAGCAGACCGTTTAAACAAAGCGATCACAACTCTCTCCGGTCTTGCAGGCATCTATGGTGTCGGAGCATCAGGAGCTGACGTCCTTAATACTTTAAGTATCATTGATATAGGAAAAGCACCAAAGGTAGCTCCCGAAGAAATAGTGAGCTGGTGGGGGAACACTAATATCATACCCAAGAGCGAGTATATGGCTACTATGGCCGGACAGATCGCATATTACGGCGGTATTGTTTCCATAGCGACCGGCACAGTTACTGCGTTGTCAGGTGCTATCGATGTCCTTAGAGGCTCGAGCTCAAGAGATGATATAGAAAAAGCCCGGACTGCCCTCAGAAGCCTCCAGCAGGATCACCCGCCTGTTACCCGTGATGAGCGCAGGAATCGTGCAAGGCTGCGGGCTTTCATGAATCACCAGGACAGAGCTATAACAAATCAGGAAAGCTCAGGCGCAGTCAAGATCATTGGAGGATTGTGCACTGCAGGCGGCGGATACCTTGCCATGACAGGAATTCTGGCTCTGCTTGGCGGGACACTTGCCATAGCAGGTGTCATAACAAGTGTAGGTTTTGGAATGATCCGTGCACGAAAGAAAAAGTATGATGCCCAGGCCAGAACTGTCGATGAAGTTATCGGCCTGAAAAATGCAATCAGGCGGATAAAACAGGAGCAGGGAATCGGAGAACTTGACAAGGATCAGGAAACAGAACTAAGACGCGAAGTTCGTCAGCAGATTCTCGCGGATATGGGCTATGCTACTTACAGGGAGGCCTTCTCTGATTTTGCAAAACAGAGCGCTTCTCTTCTGTATGACAAAGTTTTCAAAGGCAATCCAACTGATAGTGACTACTCTATGTACTATGATGCACTGACTTCCGTCGGATTTAAAATAAAGAAAAAGGGTCCGCACCAGAAGGAAAACGTTCCTACAGTGAAGATGATATACTCAAAGCTTATGGGGTAAATGTGACTATGAAAGCACAATGGCTTGATTCTGAAAAGGAAAGAAACAGATTTATTAAGAACTATGCTGCTGTCATTCCGGAAAATGCAGATTATATGACGGTAACTGATGACGATGGAGATATCTGCGGCTTTGCTGCGATAACAGTCAGATACAACTCTTCTGACATAGAATTTCTGATCATAGAAGAGGAAAAGCGCGGGCAGGGATACGGAAGCTTTCTGCTTGAAAACGTTGAAAGGGCACTGGGTATTCTGGGAACAGAAATAATAAGGTGTATCCTGCCGCCCGGAGGGGATGTAACAGAATTTTTCACCCGGGCGGGATACAGATTATACGAAGGTGAGGCCGGGTATGGTGTCTTATTTTCCTCTCTTCACTACTCCTATGGCTTCAGAAAGGAAATTGAGGAAATAGATCCGGTAGAAGCCAGGACAATAAGCCACTCAACTTCTTCGGAGAGAAAGCTCATAAGCGCAATTTTAAAAGAAGATGGTTACACTGAAAGCAGGTCATCAGATATTAACCTGTCGTCCTTTGTCTGTCACAAGGGCGTAATAGAGGCTGTTCTTCTGATCGAGACCAGCCCCGGTACTGTGCACATAAAATATATGTATGCAGAAAACGATACCAAATATCTGACCGACTGCTTCAGGGCATCCTGCCGGCAGATCCTGGCTTTACACGGTCGTGACAGGGACCTTAAGCTTGCTTTTTCTGCCGGAGACAAACAGGGACTTGAGTTTTTAACTGAGTTGACAGGAGACCTTGTAATACCAGAGAAGCTTCCCGGTCTCTATATAGCGGTTAAAGAGATATTATGACAGGAGTCATCCCCAAAAAAGTCCGACAGACCCTCGATGTACATAATGTACGGCCGGGGACAACCTTGCGGACTTTTTTTGTGGTGAATCACGATATCAGAAATGTGCAATCATAAATGTCTTTTTAAAGTTCATCTCTCTCCCCATACAGGCACGACTCCCCTGCCACACGCGGGAAGAAATATCCCGTCAGCTTTCTGACTGATTCGTCCCTCCTTACAAGTATTACCTTTGTCTCTTTCGGGTAGAGACTTAGCGCTTTCAGTATTGCATAGCGCACCATGTACAAAAGATCAACTCTGGCATCCGCCCCATAGGCGATAAGCAGTTCAACGCGAAGGCTCCCTGATGAGAGCTTATGGACCAAAAGATAGCCGTTGATCCTGTTGTCGGTCTTCACATAGCAGGACAGCTCAGTGTCATACCATTCAAAGGGAAGTGTCCCGATATCCTCCAGAAGCTCTCTTTCGGTGTGAAAAATACAATTGACCAGTCCTCTTCTGAAGGTCTGCATATCAAGTGTGCCAAGAGGCCTGATGTTCGAGGGTATCTTCGTCTTTTTGACAATATCAAGACCGGAAAAATCTTCGAGTTTTACAACAATACTCTCCCCTTCTTTTTCAGAAAAAGAAAACTTCGCTTCCTTTAATATACCGGTAAGCTCTTCTGAATCCTGTCCGAACAGTTCCACGCAGCTCTTCTTTGCTTCTTCCATCGTCATCATTGTCCCATAATGGGAAAAGAGCTCTTTTCCGGTATCGTGATCTCTTGCAGAAATCCAGGAAAGCTGCGAGATTGTGGGTTTCTTAAGATTTTTCCCGTGCTTAAGCTCCCAGACCATTGCCGCCGCAACGCTGTAATCTTCATCATGAACAGCAATACCTCCATAGGTCTTGCGTCCAATATTCTCAGCCACATCAGCAGGTATTTCATTCTCATAGAATCCGATATTATTCTCTGTGATAATGGTTGTCTCCATATCTTAAGCCTCTCTACTTTATCGGCAAAACGCTTCCAGTGCCGCTGTCATCTCTTCTTTTTCCAAAGACGCAGTAATACGGCTCTCCGGCTTTATCTTTTTACCGGAATTCTCATTGTCATATGCCAGCGCGCTCTCCTTCACCAGCTCATCAAGGAGCTCCAGATATGCCCCGGCCCTGTCTGCCAAAAAGAGATATCGCCCCTCTCCAAGAGCTACCACAATGCTGTCGGCGGGAAGGTCTTCCTTTAGTATATGGACAAAGGCTCCCCTGTGGCCTTTTGCCTCAAATTCTATCATACCGGTCAGCTTCTCTTTTCCCTCTCTTATGCGGTTTACCAGGTATTCAAGATATGCCCGGTTATAAAACTTCGTACCCGAATCCACAAACCGCCACTCGTCTATCCCTGCAAATACAGAGAAGGTCAGTCCCACAGCATAGCCCAGAAATGTTGCAAAACAGGGCGTAAGGCCTGTAAACAAAGCACCTCCTATTATAGGGAAGTAGATACTGAAGGGGTGCAGAAAGGCTTTGACGTCATTTCCGAAATAGTACCCTACAAGATTCACTGCAGGCAGGATCAGATAGGCATACTGGAAGAGCTTAACGAAAAAATACAGCTCTGTCGGAGTCCAGAAATTGTCCTCCTCCACTGCAAAAAGTATCCCTGTAAAGAGATTTATGAGATAAACAAATACCAGCAGGTACACAGGAATCAGGTACTTCCTGTAGTGACGGAGCAGGTGATCCCTGCTTCCAAACAGTCTGAAGTCCGAGTAGAGAAGAAGCCCATAGAGAAAGCTGATGGTAGAAAGCTCAGCTACCGTAATGGAAATGAGTGTCACTGTCATTCCCCTGCCATAAAAGGTGTAGGGCATAATATGGCGTACCATGCTGCACAAAGCACCGAAAACTATACTTATCCCCATAACAGCAAACAAACCTGTCTCAGTGCTGCCCTTTTTTGCATTGCCTGTAGGGGTGATCCAAAGCCCAAAAACGATCAGAAGGGCCATCAGGTTTATCACAATTGTGAGGCTGTATTCCGACTGCATGATCATATCCCATGCACCTCCCCATAGAAGGGCTCCCTCAGGGTGTAGAGATGAGCATAGATCAAAACTATGGACATAAAGATGGGATCCGCAAATATAAGGGAATTATAATATTTTAAAAATATGTATGCCGAAAACAGTACGGCTATAAGAATGAGTCCTCTTTTGAAATATCTCCTGATGACCAGAATCGTGAACAGAAGTGCGAAAAGAATTGGCAATTCGGTTGCATAGCGGTATAGGAAACGTAAGGTTTTAATTGCCGGATTTCTAACCGGATGGAAATAATAGATTAGGTAATTCGTAATTACAATGGCCATCGTGGCAAGCCCCGGAAGACAAATCATGGGTATATATTTCCTTCTCTTATCGATGTTCCACCCGTTCCTGAACGCAAGATAAACGCACCAGATCATTGAAAAGAACTCAAAAATCAGGAAATCAAGATTCAAAAGGCCAAAAAATTCAAGGGGCGTCAGCTCAAGTTCGCTGAAAGCATGATACGCTATTATTTCTTCCACGACAGTAAAGGCAATACCCGACATGAGAAGCACAAAGAAAAGCTTATCCTCAGGTTTGCCGCGCCTTCTGTACAATGAAGTATAGACGATCATGCCAAGCTGAATAAAAATTGCCGCCAGGCCCAGCATGAAATTTGTCTGATTTATGTATAAATCATCTACCATAGTCTTTTCCTATCTTATAGCTACTCAGTAATCCTTATAATTTGGATGTCTGAATAGTTCTGTCTTACAATCACCTTCAATCTTTTCTTTCAACATCATATATCGTTTCCCACCCAAAATAGGATGTATTAGCCTGGCAAAGCACGAAACGATGCCATAATAATCTTCCCCGCTCCTTTTACGGATAAATATATAGTATTCTTCTTCAAAATTAACACGTTTACATGTAATCAGATAATCCGCGCGTATGAATGTACGGTTATCATGTTGAAGCTTATAGATTGCTACAGTGAAATTTTCAGAATCAAGATATTCTTCTCAATATATCGACAACTCAATTCTATGTTTTATACTGTATCCCTTCAGATCATCATAATACTCACTATTTAACAGATACTCATCTGTAATCCTATCTTTCAGAATCTGTGATAAAAGTTTCTTTTTGCTCTTTGGAATATCAATGTCCGATAGGTGCTGCAAGCCTAAAATATGAAACAAATCCTCATCATAAAAATTAATCTCTATTACTTCTAATGGCTTATTTAATCCTGCCGATAATACTATTCTATACTTAATCTTCTTTAGTCTTTCAAAAGAAAGCGCTGCCTGCTTCAATAAATTCATCTATCACCTTAAAATGCCTTGCATTGCTGCAAGGCATTTTGACTCATTATATGTAACTTTCTTTTGCCAGACGACTAGGTGCGCTATGGTAAGTTACCACCTTTATAGTCCTCCATGTTCACCGCTTCGCACCGCGGCTCGCACTTCATTGGAGCGTCCTCTTTAACCTCGGGACCAAGGAAGAAGTTTCCTTCTTAATTGTATATTACCATGATATGGCCGTTTGTTCAATCGTAACCTATGTCTTGGGACCTTGTTTCAGGAGTCACTGGGGACGTTACAGTTTGACTCATGACTCTTTTCAGAGTCATGAGTCAAACTGTAACGTCCCCAGTGACTCTTTTTTACGCTCGCTGTATAATGTTCCGATTAATACCCGTCAGCCTTTCAATCTGCCGAATTGACATTCCTCGTACCTTAAGTTTACTAATCGCATTATCTCTGTCTGCCCTGCTATAATTCTGTAAAGCTGTTCCTGAAGCAATCCCCAGACATTTTTTCAACTCTTTTTTCGCCCACTCGTCATCATGCTTAATCTCTTCGTAATCCATGAACTGCTCGTCACTTTCGCAAGCAATAAACTCCTTGTAATGCTTATAATCTCCTAACAGCGACTTTATCAGTGATATATCCATAAATTCAGGCGGATTGCCATACAGACCATAACTGCTCCAACGATATTCAGAGCTCTTGCATATTGACGCCTTCTCAGGATTCTGAAGAATATAGCGGAATACAGCAAGTAAACTCCTTTCAGTTTCAATTTTCTCACTTTTGTACCTGTTTTGATAAAGATGTCCAACCCGGTCATACTTTTTGTTATAGTATTCCGAATAGCTTATCCCCAGCTTCTTCATCAAAAGAATTGTTGAATCAGATTCACCATGTACCAGTAAGTGAACATGATTGTCCATAAGACAATACGCACATATCCTTACTTCTGTTTCAAGGCAAAAGCGCTCAAGTCTGTTCAAATAGTGTCTGAAATCCTGCATGTCTTCAAATAATATCTGTTTTCCAATTCCGCGCACAATAATATGCATGTACCCGGATTCACTCATGCTTCTTGCACGACGTGGCATAGTACTCCTCCTGTAGCTAAATATACTCATTAGGGAAATCAACCAGATGTATTCTGATTGCCGTCCTGACACAGGACTGATTTTTGATAAAAGAGATTTTATCACTATAAGAATTTGTTGTAAAGAACAAATAAAAAATGAGTCAAACTGTAACGTCCCCATTGACTCAAAAAGAGAGCTCAGAACACTTGATTTCTCAAGCTTTCTGAGCCTTCCACTCGCGTGCGGAAGATGGGACTTGAACGTTTTACCGCACAAGCAAACCCGCACAGAAAGGAGGGTTGCGGCATCAGCTTCTTTCAAGTCTCACCTTTGGTCTCACCTGTTTCCGCGCCATAACATATCATTTAACATAATGAACTCTCATGTAAGCCTTCTAAAATAAAATAGGCAAAACTGTAAATATCTATTCCGGGTTTACACACTTGAATCTATTTCTTATAATAAATCTGTTGGTGCTACCTAAACGGTCGCGGTTAGTCCTCTATCAGGGAGTACAAGCCCTGTTAATATAGAAACCCGCAAGGGAATAACTATAGGAGGAACCTGCCCTATGATAACCATGGAAGGCTTGATTGCAGTACTTGCGCTATGCGCAACGTTTTTCAGTCTTGGCTATTCCATTGGTAAGAATAGCAAGCAATAAAATAACCGCCACGGTCTGGACAACTAGGCGGTTATTTTAATTACCGTTTTAAATTTCGGACTAACCGTTGCTGTACGGGTAGCACCTTTTTATGCGTTGAATATAGCATAAATACTGGATTTTGTCAATTTTTGAGATATAACATAACTAGCCTATACTATCCGAAAAAGCAGCATTTTTTCGAATTCTATCCTCTTTTCTTTCTGGGATATGATCTTATATAAATCCTTTTCTGATTAAACACCTCATGCACAAGAATAGTTTCCTCTGTTATCTCGTACACTATCGTGAATCCCTTATAATAAACCTCTCTGAATGCTTCAAGTCCCAACTCGGGTATTATCCTGCCCTTCTTGCTGTTTCCACATATGCCCCTAGCAACTTCGCGCAGCTGATCAATAAAGGAATCTGCATCATCCGGATCCGCATCCCATGCTATAGTGTCCCAAATTTCATCCAGATCCTCCAGAGCATCTGGTGACCACTCCAACTCATAATGCAGCATATTGTTTTCTTTTCTCCCTGAAATGTTCGTCAAGATCTGAATCCTTTATTGTTCCCTCTGTTTCACAGCGCTTTTTGCTGTGTTCCAGCCTCGAGAGCATGTACAATCTGTCCAGAACCTGCATCTCATCCATATCATCGGGCATACTGTTTATTCTATCTATAATGAGCTCTTTAGCTGTACTCATATAAAAACCTCCTGTTAGTGCAAAACTACTCACCGACATTATATCATTTTTTGTTTTACTAATGTGACTTTTGTACAATAAGCTATTGTTTTTCCATTCAGCAATAGAACTCTTCTTTGATTCCGCGCTTGTATTTATAATATGTATTCCTGCTGATACCAATAAGCTTCATGCATTCAATATCTGATAATGAACCATTGAAGTCCCTGTTATACTTAAGAATCTTTTCTTTAGCGGGAGGTTCCTTTTTTACGTTCAACTTGTTTCCAGGACGTTGTCCAATCTGCTTACCATTCAGCCTTGCTGTCTCTATGCCTTCCTTAGTCCTCTGATGAAGATCCTGTACTTCCTTTTCTGCCTGTTCAAACGCAATTCTGATCTGCTTGGCAGCCAGCTTTCGGAAATAGTTATTCAATCCCTTAAATATTTCATCTTCATCTATGCCCTGAAGTTCGATTTTATCACGCATATTCTCAGAATAAACCGCAGTATCAATATAGTGTTCTTTAAGGAATATAAGCTGTACTCCACGCTCATAAAGCTCAAAGTATGTCTCAATTCCCTCATCTGATGATCTACTCATTCGGGATACCGAATCAAAGATGATGCTATCACCATGTTTGACCTTCGCCTGTAACTTATTCCACTCCGGACGATCCATTTTCGTACCTGTAAAGGCCTCTTGAACAATATGAGCGCCAGGGTATTCTTTTTCTATATTTCTGATCTGTCTGTCTATAGACTGTTCTTTTCGGCTTATTCTACAATATCCATATATCATGATAGTGCCTCATTTAACGATCGTTAAATTTAATATTGATATTCTAGCCTATTAGAATGGTTTATGCAATAGTTTTGGTATTAAATGAGCAAACCTCAAATTTGGTACTGTACATATAAAAAGCAAAGTACGTAAAATCTTCTTTTACATACTTTGTGGTTTTCTATTCTTTCCAGTAATCTTCTGTTTCCTGTGATATCGTTCTTATTCCAAAGAGCTTCCACATGAAGTCTTCGCGTTCATCATATATGTTGACAATATAGATATCGTTTTCATCAATTCTGTAAAAAATGTAATTCTTTGCTTCATATATGTACCGATATTCAGTGTCCACGCAAAACATTTCTCTTACGGATATTCCGATGTTTTCATTTTCTTTTATGGACTGGATCCGGGTATTAATCTGTTTGAATATTTTTATTCTCTTTTCATTGCCAAAATATGCATCCAGGTATCTGCGCATCCTTGAGATTTTTTCCTTATAATCTTGGGAGTATCTGATTCTTTTCATTCTGAAAGCCCCATAATATTTTGAATTTCATCATCATCTACCCATCCTTCGATTTCAGATCGTTTCTCTGCCCTCTCAAGATCTGAAAGAACGTTATGTAATGCCCTGAGACGGTCCAGCTCATCCGCTTCCTCCACTGTCATTATTGTATATGCACCATGTCCGTTCCGTGTAAGGTATACTCTGTTATTGGCATCAACTTCTTTCAATACATCTGTGTAATTCCGCAGTTCTGATATCGGCATGATTGTTGGCATAATATAACCTCCGCATTTGTGTGCTGATTCGCTATTCTCTGAACATATTATAAAGCTTAATACAAATAGCAGCAAGCATATTAACGTGTTAATTTAACAGCAAAAAACACATCCATATAATGTCGCAAAGGCACGAAATAATCATTTTTTACGTATATTGTACTTTGATTCAAGGTGAAATTTCTTTTCTCCGGAGCATTTTAAAAGATACACTTCAAAAGTAAGAACCTTTTCAGTCATTGGTTAGTCAGTCCATGAGGATCATTACTATAAAAAGACATCCTGCATCATTGATGACACAGGATGTCTGTAAGTATCATTGTGTTTTAAGTCCGAACTTGCCACCGAGGTAGAGGAATCCGGTGAAGCCGTTCTTATCTACAAGCGACATTGTAACTGTACCCTTTGGTATAGTTACTGTGAAGCGGTTTCCTTTGTGCCCTTCATCGAGGAAGCTGATCTCGAGGGTTACATCAGGTCTTTCTGCGAGGGCTTCCATTACCATCTTGTGGAAAGAGATCCACTTGTTGGTTTCGATCTTGACTGTTGCATCCTTCTTTGCGTTTCTGATCTTCTCAGTAGCATTCTTGTTGAAGACGTTATAGGCTGTGAGAGGTACTCTCTCCTTGATGTCGCCACAAGTCTCGCACTGGTATCTGAGCTCACCATCCATGTCCTCTGTTGCTTCGATTGTGTCCCAGACATATTTGTGTGTATGCTCTCCGCCGCCTGTTGGGAATATTATCGGAGAACCTGTGGGAACAACAGTGACCTTGCAGCTTGCGGTATATTCTTTTCCATCAACTGTGATCTTGGCTGTAATGGTTGCTGTTCCTACATTAAGACCTGTTACAACTCCTGCTGCATCTACATATGCAACACTGTTGTCAGAGCTTGTCCATGTAATAGAAGCACCTTCCGGAACAGTTGTTGCTTTGAGGGTGTTCTCTCTGCCCTGAGCAATTGTTATTTCAGAAACGTTCAGCTTAACACCTGTATCTGTAGGTGTTGGCTCAGGTTTATCGTTCTCTGTCCACTTTGCATAAAGTGTTATATTGGATGTAACCTTATCAGAGTCAAAATTCCATTCGTTAGTGCATTCTTTTTCCTTAAACCAGCCGCCGAAGGTATAGCCTTCTGCTGTAGGATCTGTAGGCCTTGTTACTTTGCTGTCCTTTTCAACTGTCTGTGAATCAAGTTCTTTTCCATGTCCCTGAACATCAAAAGTTACGGTGAACTTTTCTGCTTTTGCAATTGTGACTGGAATACATTCAGGTTTAGAATCACTGTGATTATCATCACCCTTCGCTTTATACCAGACATAATAGGTCTTTGCTTCGATGCCGTCGGGAACGGAATCAGTCCAACCTTCTTCTGGAGCAGTATTCTCATTCTCGCCAAGAGCATACTGCAAAGTGCCACCGGACGCCTCTCCTTCGGTTACAAGCTTTTGTGCCGAGCCTGTATAGGTCAGTTCATTGGCTTTCGGCTCCTTTGTAACCTTGGCAGGATCCTTCGCTTCTGGGAACTGAACCATTAAATATGTAAGATTCTGTCCATCTTGACTGGCCGGGATAGTCGTTTTGCCTTCAGTACCCGTTGTATTCGTCCATCCAGTACCGTTAATCTCATTCTTGACTGTTCCACTGATGCCCTTGACTGTTCCGATGCCGGTAATTGTACCACCTTTGATTATTACATTTTTGGAAGCTTGAATGCCACAAGCTTCAGTACCATTCCCTATACCTTCAACTGTACCATCAGTAATTATAACGTCCCTTTTAAGGCTATGGATACCGAATCTTGTACCCTTGGCTGTAACAGTACCGCCATTGATTGTCACATCTTTTTCATCATAGATTCCGCAATTATTACTCGTTGCAGTTATGTTGTCTCCTTCGATTGTTACACCTTCAGCAGCATAGAGTCGAGACCAACCTCAGGTACTACACCCATCCGGCAAAGGACGATATGGAGGATCTGGTGGATTTATTTGATTCATACAGCGTAAAACCCGCAGAAACACTGGAGGTCTCACCTAAAAGTGGTAAATTTTGCAAAAAAAGAAAGCCCCGAATCCGCTAAATTCAAGGCTTTCAGCTAAATAACAATCGTGCGGAAGATGGGACTTGAACCCACACGACAAAGAAGTCACAAGATCCTTAGTCTTGCTCGTCTGCCAATTCCGACACTTCCGCGTTCCTATCGTTCTGAGCTATCGCTCGTGACGACTTTTAAATAATACCAAGTTTGGAAGATATAGTCAATACTTTTTTGAAAAAAATTTTAAAATCTTTATTTTGTTAATTTGCAAATTGTAATTCGATAATTCACTGCTTATATTATGAGTTTTCAAGGATATCCAGGATTTCCATCGGATCGGTAACGAAGGCGTTCTCTCCGGCTCCTGCTGCTACAAGCTCATCCTTTGTCCTGAACCCCCAAAGGCAGGATATACATTTTAGAGATGAGTTCATGGCGGTCATGTGATCAACTTCGGAATCGCCCACATAGACTGTTTCCTCTTTTGTACTGCCAAGCTTCTCCATTGCTGCAATACACTCATCCGGGTAGGGCTTTCTCCTCATTGAATCCGTCACACCGATTGCAACGTCAACGTATTCCCCAAAATAAATCTTATTCAGTTCCTCAACAGCACCCATTGGCTTGTTGGAGACGATGGCCAGCCTGTAACCACGCTCCTTCAGCTCTTTTAACAGCTCAGGGATATGCGTGTAAGGACCGGTCTTGATGTTGCAGTGTTCCTCATAATAGATCTTGTATTCCTCCAGGATCCTGTCAAAATCAGGATTCAGTTTACCGCCGAGAACCGCGCGCTCCATGAGATAGACCGCTCCATTTCCTACCATATGCCTGACTTCATCAATTGTTCTTACAGGCAGATCATGTTTTGTTAAAATCGCATTGACTGAATCTGTAATATCATCAAGGGTATTAAGCAGAGTACCATCCATATCAAAAATTACTGTTGTATAGCTCATTTTTAGTACCTCTTTTAGTAAAATTTTGAATGACACGTTACATCAGGTGAGTTTGATGAGTTTGTCAATGAACACGCCCATCTGAGTGATGCCATCTCTGAGGGTCTTATATCTCATTCCCTGCCAGATTACCCCAATAAACATTACTACTGCTGCTATGTAGCTGCCGTAATATGGATGCACAAAGGCCGCAGCCAGGAACATGCAGGCACAAATAAATAGCCCTGTCGTTGGGATCAGTATCCTTACCATCTCGTTATGCATCTCCGTGAGCTTGATATCCAGCTCCTCCCGCTCAAGGATCAGTTCTTCCTCTGACAAAGCTTCGTAATCAAGTCTTTCAAGATGTCTTAAATATTCTCTTAGTCTCTTATTCATAATTATGTCCTTTTCCGGGTATTATTTTGGCATTAGCGTGCCCGAACACCCAAAATGCCATATAGCTGATTATATCACGGAAAGAGCATTGGGGAAGCCGGTACATCAAATAATACAAAACGTTTCAATAAACAATTCAGTTGTAATCCGGGACCGGACAGGGCTGCAACTGAATTGCAGCATCTTAAGAGTTCTCCCTCTGCTCTTCTATCGCATTTAAAAGCCGCAGGTTAAAATCATCATTACCCCGAATCGCCTCTGTCAGATTGCAGTCCTCCTGGTCAGGGGCACATTCGCCGCAGATATCGATTCCGATGGTTTTTGGAGCAAGTGCTCTCACCAGTGAAATGACCTGCTCCGATGTAGCTTCTCCCTGATCCCAGTTGGTTACGAGCTCATCACGGCTGATCACGTCCTTATCAACTGAGAGATATACCGGATAATGAGTCTGCGGGAGCCTGTACATCTGCGCGGATGAATGTTCCGCAGGGGCCTGTGCTTCTTCCTGAGCATCTGAAGAAACATCTGCCCCAAAAATATCTCTGATTGAATAAAAATTCACTCTGTGGACATCCGCTTTAGGCAGCATGGAAATGAGATGGTCATCTGCACCTATGATATGCACATCCATAACAAATGGGTTGTTATTCAGCACATCCAGCACCCAGCCCCCGCAGGAAAGAATATCAAACATTGGCGCCTGCATATCCGGGTGGTGATCCAGCACTACAAGGGAAAAGGGAGTCTTTATAAGTCTCGTAAAAAGAGCTGACACATAATGATAATTCCCTGAATCGATGAAATGAATGCCATCAACTCCTACTTCATTTTCCAGCCGTTTTAGAAGTATTTCTTTTGCCAGATCATCGCACATGCAGTTCGTGCCCTGAAGACATTTCAGGTCAAGCCAGATGGGCTTTGGGATCCCTCCTTTGTCTGCACAAGAACAAGAGCCTTTATCGTGTAGATAAAAGCTCTCATTTTCGTAGATTCCTGAGAAATTTAGTATCGCGGTCTTAATCATTATTTTGCAAGGTCTGAAAGGTGTATCACAGCATCCTCACTAAGGATGCACTCACCATGCTCCTCAATAAACATAGCCTCCGGAGAATTGACTGTCAGCATATCTGAGTACTCAACTCCTGCTCTTCTCATGTCATAGATGACATTTTCATCAGCAGATACCAGTCCTGTCATGAGATAGAAGCGGTCTCTGTATTTATAAAGAGAAGATTCAACAATTGGCAGCTTCTGGACAACCTTCGCAAAACGGTAAATCTCTGATAGGTTGTCAAATTCCATCATATATCTTGCATATTCAGTAATAGGCTGATAGCTGTAGCTTGGATCCTCGTGCTGTGACTCGCCGTCAGTATCATGTGTATAAATACGATTTATAGTCTCACTAAGGTTCGAGATCACCTCATTGAGGGCTATACCCTTTTCCTTGCCGGTCTTGGCCTTTACATCGTCGACCATCTCCTGGGTCAGGGTCTTAAGGATTGTCTCAGCTGCTGTGCGGATCCTGTCCGCGGCCTTCTGAATATCGTCATTGCTCATCTTGACAGCAAAGATGCGGACGCTGCCATCCATCATCATATTCTTGCTCATCATCATAACCTCCGTCTCAGGATTGTAGTCAAGCTGAGCACCCACCTCCTTGTTGAGCTGGGCAAAAAATGATGTGGTGTTCTCGGCACCGCTCACAACTGCCTCCGGTGTCAGACCGATCTCGTGGAGCTCAGATGCCGCGATACTGCATTCTACTGTGGTTTCATTCATTTTTACTATGATCACTACGCATCATCTCCCTTCCACTTAAAAGTCTGTTATCGTTTCTTCAATTATAGTATAACACATTAAAGCACCCCAAACGACAAAGCTTATCAAATGGGAGTGCTAAAAATTCTATAAAGTGGTTTCAATTCATTGGACAGCCAGCCACTTACAATGGCCTAACTGCTGCTTGTGCAGTATGCACTGACGGAGCTGGCCGAACGAGGATTTATTGCCCGCTAACTGTATTGTTATTTCTGCTTCCTGATATGTTTGCTTTCCTCAGCTGCCTTCAGGACATCGGGCTCGGTACCGGTGTCGGTCACTTTGCCGGTGGATTCACACCGTACAGTTACGCGGTTGGAGCCTCCTATCGTACAGGTAAACATGGTGAAATCCCACTCTCCTGCCTCCATCTCTGCAACGTCATATGCACCTAAGGTCTCCATGTTGGTAACCTCGAAAAAGAAGCTCTTTCCATTCATATCGGTCACTATGACTTCTGAGCCTGTCTCAAGTTTTGGCAGATTTCCAAAATGCTCCACGTAATTATGCCCACAGACGATCAGATCATTGTCATAGACAGATCCCTTATATCTGCAGATTGAAATCTTGGCATTATCTGAGCTCCACTCGTCCTGTATCGGTAAAATAAGCCCAAGGGACGGGATCTGCACCGTGCCGACAAAGCTCCTTCCATCTACATCCACAATAGGCATCGGTCCTGAATCCTTTGCAGGAAGCACTGTATCCGGCATCTGATCGATAACTCCCTGAAGGACTGTATCCGATGCCTCCCCTGCCGATGCACTCTCATCAAAATTATTCTTTATAAGAACTGCTGCAACAACGATCATGGCAATTCCTATCGCTATATAAATATAACCGGAAAATTTTTTCAAAATGGCAGACCTCCTGTGTCTTCTTAATAGCCCTGACAGGGGCAAGGCTCAGCCCGTCCGGGCATGGCTTGGTCCCGATCTGGGCAGCCCCTGTCACGATCCGGGTACTGTTCCGTCCAGATTCAGGCACTGTACAATCCAGATTTAGGCATTGATGCGTCCCGATTTGGACACTTCTGCGTCCCGATTTATGCACTGTTCAGAACTGATTCGTTCCGGTTTCAGCCCTGATTCATCGCTGCCTCAATCGCATAAGAGAGCTGATCCGGGCAGGATGTGCTCTTGAAGCCGCATCTGATACCGCGGAGCTTGTCTATCGCATCCTGGCACTTCATCCCCTGAACAAGTCTTGAAACTCCCTGGAGGTTGCCGTTACATCCGCCTGTGAAGGCTACTTTGCGTATAACGTCGCCATCAAGCTCAATATCTATCTGTGTTGAACATGTTCCTTTTGTCTTGTATATCATTTCTTTTCTCCTCTATAAACGCTAATTTTTGTCTTACTTATTCCGATTGGACGAGGATACCGTAAGCGCCTATAGAACGCACGCTAACGATATTTTGCTCAAATCCTATGATGCTATCGAAAATTGAAACGAATCGATGACAGTTAGCAATAGCTTCATCATTCCCTTTGTCAAGCAACTAATTTTATTACATTATTGTATACTTTGCAATCCTAATCCTATGTCGCCTTTATCACGATCAT
>JAILJR010000023.1 GCA_024694565.1 Butyrivibrio sp.
GCCCGACAAAAGCTCACCAGTCCGGCCCCGGCTGTGCATATTGTACAATCACTTCGGGCACGCTTTCGCTCCTTTCGCTTCGTAGCGGTACTAAGGCACCAAAATACGGTGCCTAAGTACCGACGAGCTCACAGGGCCTCTCAGCCTATTGTGCAATATGCACAGCCGGAGCCGGCCTGGCGAGCTTTTGTCGGACAACTCATATCAAAAGTTATATCGTCTAAAAAAATATTGTCATCTGCTTTATCCTTGATTATACGGGTTTTCCGCATAATAGTCCATAAGCAGTGAAACTACATGGCTGTAGCTTACCTTCCCGCTGCTCACACCGTTGACTTTCAGATTTGTATCAATGAAGGTATCTGCTGCCTTTTTGACTGTCTCCGTATCCAGGAAGGACTCCCGCTCCACCTTCTCCCAGGCACTGTCTGTCAGAAACTGAAGATCATATTTGACATCATCAGACATTGATACATGCTCATTATACTCATCTCTGCCAACTGCACTGTAAAAATCGTTGTTCACATAGATTAGTATGCCGAGATATCCGCTGTACTCAAAAAACTCATCCCCTGAAAGTATACAGCCAAGAAAGCCAAGAAAATTCGCCTCATCCTCATAGATATACCCGTGAGTATGTGCCAGCTCATGACACATGGTGAAGGGCTTGTTGGCAATATACATATAATCATTGTAATTAGCTTCCATTGAGAATGGGAAATAGTACCCCTGCATGTACTGCTGGCTCATAAACCACGAAAATGTCAATGGCTTGGGCAAGGCATAAAAGCCATCAAGTCTCTTGTATTTATCCTTTAGCTTTTCCATGCCAAGTCGTGCCTGCTGCTGCATGTCGCCTGTATAAATAATGCTCCCGTCTTTGTCCCTCTCCATATCAGCTGCCATGACATTGCATTTATTTACCAGATAATCCCTAAGCTCTGTAAGCTCACTGAGTGAATGGTCACTTCCGGCGTTCTGTCCTGCTTTTATCGGACTACAGTGATAAAGCACAAAGCAATTGAGCACCATGATGAGCATAACCACGGATAAAAGATTTGGTAATATCCTTCCAATCATGAACGCAGCTGTTTTTATCACTCTCCCGCGTCTTTTCTTTAACAGAAAAAGAAATAGCTCTGCAGCCATATATACAACCAATGAAAAAATGATAATAACTCCCAGAAGCAGCAATAATTCCCCGACTGAAAAAGGAAAAATACTGGTAAAACATGCATATGACTGTGTTATCACAGGAAAGACATGATCAGTATATGCATCCGCAAATCCTGTGCTCACCCATGAAAGGACAAGAATAATAACTGAAATTGTAATTAAAACAATGCTAAACAGATTCTTTTTCATGATATTATTATTATAACTTTGTTTCGATTTACCGTGTGATGAGATTTAAAAAACTGCTGTATCCAAAGGGTTACAATTTTGTGGTCAGCCGGGACAGGATGCCGCGATGTAAAACTTCCCGGAGGATACTCCCCTTTGAAAAAATGAAAGGCGACATTATGAAACTTCTTGTAGCTGATGATGAAAAAGAGCTTTCAAACGCACTTGTTGCGATTTTAAAGCACAGCAATTACACCGTTGACGCTGTTTACAATGGAACCGATGCACTTGATTATGCCCTTGCAGGTGATTATGACGGAATAATCCTTGATATCATGATGCCGGGTATGGACGGCACAGAGGTACTTAAAAAGCTTCGTGAAAAGGGTATTTCTACCCCTGTGCTCTTCCTTACGGCAAAGACTGAGATAGATGACCGCATAAGAGGCCTTGACCTTGGTGCCGATGACTACATACCAAAACCTTTTGACATGGGTGAGCTGCTTGCCCGTGTACGCGCAATGCTAAGGCGCAAATCCGACTTTGCCCCAACTAACCTGACCTGTGGTAATCTCACCCTTGACAGGGCAGGGTATGAGCTCTCAACCCCTGAGCATGAAAAGCTGCGCCTCTCAGGAAGAGAATTTCAGATGATGGAAATGCTGATGACATCTCCCGGAAGAATAATATCCGTTGACAATTTCATGGATCATATCTGGTCAGACGGAGAAGCCGATGTAAATGTAGTCTGGGTCTACATCTCAAACCTTCGGAAAAAGCTCTCTTCCCTGGGTGCCACCTGTGAGATAAAGGCCTCAAGAGGTGTGGGCTATTTCATAAACGAAATATCCTGATTTTCACAATGAGATAAGGAAATATTTATGGTCAACAAACTCAGAAAAAAATTTGTAATCACTGCAATGCTTTCACTGCTAGTCATACTGCTCACCATGATAGCGGTGATCAACATCGTGAATGCTGTTCAGATAGTAAATGACGCAGACAAACTTCTCTCAATCCTTTCCACCAACAACGGCTATTTTCCCAGAATGGAAGGAAATGATAAATTACCCCCTCAGGATGAGTTTAAAAAACATGACAGAGGTCTTGATGCGCAGTTCGGAGGTCCATTTGGTTATGAGCACTTAAATAACCTCCATTCTGCCGAAATGCCCTATCAGTCCAGATATTTCTGGGTCAGACTAAGCCCTGACGGCAGCGTCACTGAGACAGATACCTTTCACGTTGCCGCTATCACAGAGGAGACTTCTGTGGATTATGCACTTTCCGTCAATAGTCTTAAATCCGACAAAGGCTTTTACAGGTCCTACAGATATCGCAAAACTGATACTGAAGATGGTAATATACTCATTATCTTTGTGGACCTCAGCTTTCAGCTCCTAAGCGCCTACAACCTCCTTGGTCAGTCACTTCTCATCGGACTTCTTGCACTTGTGGCAATGTTTATACTTGTTTATCTGTTTTCCGGAAAAGCAGTGGCGCCTGTTGTCGAATCACTTGAAAAACAGAAACGTTTCATCACTGATGCCGGTCATGAACTTAAGACGCCCCTCGCCGTAATCTCAGCGAACGTTGACGTCCTTGAGCTTGAATCGGGAAAAAATGAATGGACTGGCAGCATACGCAACCAGATAAAGAGAATGAACTCACTGGTAAAAAACATGCTGACCCTTTCCCGGATGGACGAAGAGAGGATGCATGTTGTCTACTCAGACTTTGACATGAGCAAGGCTGTAAAGGAGACTGCGATGTCCTTTGAAGCCATTGCAGAATCTGCCTCAAAAAAATATGAGATGGACATTGAAGATGATATACACATTACAGGTGACAGGAATGCCATTATACAGCTCACATCCCTGCTGCTTGACAATGCAATGAAGTATTCCTCTGAAAACGGAAGCATCCGTGTAATACTTTCTTCTGACAAAAATATAGTTTTGGAAGTCTCCAACACCAGCGACTGTATTCCCAATGGCCAGCTTGACCGACTCTTTGACAGGTTCTACAGAGCCGATTCATCAAGGAGCCGTGAGAGCGGTGGCTTTGGCATTGGATTGTCCGTTGCTAGGGCAATAGCCACATCACACGGAGGAAAGATAGAAGCTCTGCGGGACGGGGACAAGATCATAAGATTTGTAGTGACTCTCCCCCGTCAGCTTCCTAAAACTCTTCAAAAGAAGGCCTGAAACACAATAGTTTTTACAGCTCATCCGACCTTACCGGTACCGGTCTTGAGCAGCTGATCTCCAGATTTCCGTTTCGCACTCTCATCTCGTCTATCATACCCTTTGTTGATGCCTTTCCTCTCATGACAATACTGTAGCTGAGCTTGTAAAGACTACCCATACCGGTTGTCTTTACTTCTTCAAGCTCGGCCTTTTCTGTATATTTCTCAAAGATGTCATCAAAGATTCCCTCAAAGTCAAGGCCTTCTGGTACTGTGATCTTTAATGTCTTTTCCTGTCCCTTTCCTTCACCAAAACTGCTGTTTGAGAGAATGAGATTTGCAAGTGTTATTATCACGGCAAACATCGCAGCAAGCCCGATATAGCCCATACCTGTTGAAAGACCTACAGCCATTGAGAGAAAGATGCTCGTGATCTCCTTACCGCTTCCGGGTGCTGATCTGAATCTTACAAGTGAAAATGTACCTGCTACTGCCACGCCTGCACCGATATTTCCATTTACCAGCATGATGATCATCTGAACTATAGCAGGAAGAAGGGTCAGTGTGATTATGAAGCTCTTTGAGTAGCTGTTGTTTATTGTGTACATGAATGCAATGAAAAATCCAATAGCCAGTGAGCAGAGCGTGGCAATAAGAAAAGCCGCTCCCGTCACAGTTCCATTTGTCATAATGCTTCCAAAAATATAATTTGTTACAACCATTTTTTTATTCTCCTTATCCTTTTTATGTTTTATCAGTATTTTTCTAATCCGGTTCAACGAATCACGCGTATGAGTATCTGAATATAACCCATAGTCATTTTAAAAATTTCAGATGCTGGCTTATAAAGCTTCTGATCTGTCAATGCTGTTACACAGCTCTTCGAAACTGTGTAATCTTGCTGTTTTCCTTAATCGCTTCATTTATTGATGCATTTTCTGCCTGAGTCTGTCCATACATATAGTCAAGATACCCTCTTCCGTACTTTGAAAAGGATGTCTTTCTAATATTGAGCTCATCCAGGATCCTTGCAAACTCTATTGACATGGCCCCGGCTATCTTAAGCTCCATCAGATATTGACCGGGAAGCAGTATATCTTTTCCGCGGTTGCCCTCTTTCAGACTTAGTCTGTCCGTCCTCCATCTGATGTTTTTGTCAAATGTTATACGAAGATCCGGATCACTAATTCCGGCCATAGCTATGCGGTCATATGAAATTGCCATTGCAGGCCTGATTCCCTGATAATAATTTAAAAAATAATCTATCTCATTTGATATCTGGGATGTCTGCCTGGGTCTTTTCCCCTCCACCAGGTATGAGATTGCCTCGTTGTACGGCATTGATATTCTTCTCTTGTAGACAACACCCTTATATTTTTTCTTTATCTCTATAAATGCATTTGTGTCATCCTTTGCTATCCCGTAGGTGCGAAGCCTCAGCTTTTCCTTGTACACCGGACCTTCAAGGGATCTCTCTATAAGTGTGTAGTCCGGAGTATCAAAGTATATATTGAGAATTGATGTCTCACCGTAGCTGTCAATCCTTGCCATATTCTCAAGTCTCTTCATGATTTCCGCATACTGTCTGCTATCCAGCAGGTATTTAACCTCTATTCTTTGAAATACGTCCTTAAATCCAGCCATTTTAGTTCTCCGTTTCCTGTATCTTTTTTGCTTACAGGAATCATTCTAAAATTGCCACCTAAAAATAACTTAAAACGTATATTAAGGAAAAAAAATAATTTGATATATGATATACTGTTAGTGGGTATATAGCTTTATAAGAGTCTTATGGAGGTATTTATGTATAATAAAGGGGATAAAGTAATAATTCTGGACTACAACAAAAAACCGCTGAATCCGCCGGTTGTAGCTGAAATAGAAGATGTTATCGCAAAAGACCGCGTTAGGCTTCTCCTTCCTGATCACGCATGTTGTCTTGAGTTTATAACCAATTTTGAGAAGATAGATGATGAAAAATATGAAGAGCTCCTTAAAAATGTAAGACACAGAGAGCGTACTGTTGCTGTGGATCTGCAGCTTGACATAAGGAAATTTGCTTCAAAACACCCAAGACGCAGAAAGGATGAGATCATCCGTATCTTCAATCAGGACAAGCACTATGTCTCAATACTCAACGCCTATGAGGGACGTGTTCTTATGTATGGCGAGGATAATATCAGTGAGAAATTTCTCTATGAGTACAAGGACGCTCTGGCAGGTATTGTAAGGACAAGATCATTTTTTAATGAGCTCGATCCAAGCATCCCGGTTCCCGATTTCAGATTATGAAAAAAAGCTCCGCTTTATGGCGGGGCTTTTGTTTTAGAATACGGATAATTATTCTTTCTTTAACATATCCGTGATATGCGGGTTGTACGGAACAATCTCAAAAACAGTCTTCTTTTTTGTTTTTGGATGCCGAAACTCAAATCTGTAGGCAGCAAGGCAGATGTTCCTTATACCGATAAGTTCAGACATCTCCCTGCTTTCCTTGCTGCAATACTTGTCATCTCCAAGGATAGGGATTCCTCTTGACGACAGCTGTACCCTTATCTGGTGGAAACGTCCGGTAATAAGATGGATCCTTAACAGTGACATTTTTTCGCTCTCTGCAACCACCCTGTATTCAAGTACCGCCTCCTTTGCATCACCCCCGATAAGTGAGAGCTTCTCTCCGGTCCGCAGCGTAATGTTTCCTTCATTTATCGTTTTCTTTTCTTCTTCTGATATCACCTGGGCAAGTCCGTTGTCCGAACGCCTTATCAGTGTATCGGAAAGCCTTCCGCTCTCCTTTGCAGGAGAGCCAAAGCACAGGGCATAATAATATTTCTCTGTAGTTCTTTTCTTGATCTGAAGGGAGATATCAGAAGCTGCCCTTTTATTTCTGGCAAGTACAAGCACACCCTCAACCGGAGCATCCAGCCTGTTAACAGTAGCAATATAGGGCGGCAAATTTCTTTGCCGCCCTCCTTCATTATTCCGCATTTTGCGGGCAAGATAGTTTCTTGCCGCACTGACAATATCCATCCTCCCGGCAGCGGCACCCTCTGTCGCCATCCCGGCAGGCTTGTGCAATACGAGTATATCATCATCCTCGTATATATATTCAATTTCCTTTGCAATCATTATACCTTAAACCTGTATCCAACGCCCCAGATTGTCTCAATGTACTGCGGATTCGATGTGTCATATTCAATCTTTTCACGGATCTTTTTGATATGCACGGTCACTGTGGCTATATCACCGATGGAATCCATATTCCAGATTTTTCTGAAGAGCTCCTCCTTGGTGAACACATGATTAGGGTTCTCGGCAAGGAAAGTCAAAAGATCAAATTCCTTGGTAGTAAAGCTCTTCTCAGCACCGTCAACATAGACACGCCTTGCAGTCTTGTCAATCCTAAGACCCCTGATCTCAACATAATCGTTGTTCTCATGACCGGAACCCACAAGTCTTGAGTACCTTGCCATATGGGCCTTCACTCTTGCAACAAGCTCAGATGGACTGAAGGGCTTTGTTATATAATCATCTGCTCCCAGTCCCAGACCTCTTATCTTGTCGATATCATCCTTTTTGGCTGATACCATCAGAATCGGCACATCCTTCTTTTCCCTGATGTGCTTGCACACCTCAAATCCGTCCATACCCGGCAACATAAGGTCGAGGATAACCAGGTCAAACTCCTCTGCCAGGGCAGTCTCAAGTCCGGCGTCGCCAGTGTTCTCAATCACCACATCAAAATCACTAAGCTCAAGATAATCCTTCTCAAGGTCAGCGATCGCCTCCTCGTCCTCAACAATAAGTATTCTACTCATACATCCTCTCTGCCTTTCTATTTTGATTATGCTTCGTGTTCTACCGTCACCGTGTCAGGTCCGTCTCCGTAATCCACAAACTTCCTGAGCACAAAGTGCATACATGTTCCCTCTCCCTCATGGCTGGTAGCCCAGATATACCCACCATGATCCTCTACTATCTTCTTAACAATGGAAAGACCTATTCCGCTTCCTCCCTGCTTTGAATTGCGGGAAGCATCAGTCCTGTAAAATCTGTCAAAGATGTTTGGAATATCCTTCTGTGCTATACCCTTTCCATTGTCCTCAATCTCAACCCTGACTGAATCGACCTCGTCAAGAAGTCGTATGTCTATCTGTCCGGTTCCATCGTCCCTTCCGAGATATTTTACACTGTTGTTGACTATGTTATTTATGACCCTCTTGATCTGTTCCGGATCTGCAATTATCACTGTGTCAGGTTCCGTGAGATTTGAATAATTAAGTTCAATTGACTTGCTCTCTAAATCTGCTCCGATCTCATCTATACAGTCCCCAAAATAATCTGCCACATTGATCCTGACAAAATTGTAGGGAATCCTGTTGTTGTCTATGCTTGAATACAATGTAAGCTCATTTATCAGATTGTTCATATCATTGGCCTTACTGTAAATGATCTTAATGTATTTCATCTGCTTCTCAGGATTGTCTGCAACGCCCTCCAGAAGGCCCTGGGAATATCCCTTAATGGCAGTTATTGGTGTCTTAAGGTCGTGAGAGATATTGCTGATAAGCTCTTTGTTCTGCTTCTCCCTCTCAATCTTCTCCTCCGCCGATTCCTTGAGCCTTAGTCTCATGTCCTCGTAATTGCGGTAGATTGATCCTATCTCACCCTTTTCCTTTATATCGGTTGGCAGCATGTAGTCAAAATTGCCATCCTTGATATGCTGCATAGCCACATTAAGTTCGTTTATAGGTCTGAAAAAACTGCGGCCTATCCACATCGTCAACAGTCCACTGGTCAAAAGAAGGATGAGTATTATGGCGATGCACATATAAATAATAAGGGAAGTTGTAAGCTCTGTTCTGATGCCTGTGATAAAATACAGGCTTCCCTTTGATCCGTCTGAAAATACAAAATCAAGCTGTCTTACCAGATATCTCGATGGGGTATAATAGATTCCTTCAATGTTATTGCCGTATCCCGGAAGCTCATCGACAACATTCTTTGCCCGCTCCCTGTCCGCAGCATAATAAATATCTCTTCCCTTTTTTACCACAATAAAAGAATACCTTGATGCAATCTTGGAGTCCAGTTCATTCAAAAAATCAAGATCCTCAAGTATAAAGGGGTTCGAATATC
The DNA here is from genome assembly GCA_024694565.1 of Butyrivibrio sp. Classification (GTDB taxonomy): domain Bacteria; phylum Bacillota; class Clostridia; order Lachnospirales; family Lachnospiraceae; genus Butyrivibrio. The sequence continues at coordinate 8,672 of JAILJR010000023.1, forward strand.
TGATGAATTCTATCTCTTTTACCAGCTCATCTGTCATCTCAGCAAAGGTCCCGCCGGGATCTGACACCATGCCATAATCCACAGCCGTGGTATACTGCTGAACCTGCTGCTTGTACGCAAGATACCGTCCAAGTGCAAGATATGTTCCAAAGGCCAGAATGAGCGGAATGATCACAATTGCTACAGAAGTAATGATTAGTTTTGTACGGAATCGCATTGTATCCCCCTAAGCCTTATTTAAGTATATCATATTTTACTAAACTTAAGATATTTTTTATAGTTCTTTTGCTTGATATGCTTATTTGCATCTGCTAAACTTTATTGCGAACTGGATTATTACTCAATTTGGTTAAACGGAGGATATAATAATGATCAACTGGAACAATCTTGATACTTTAAGCTCCTACAGGAAACTCTCTGATGTACCCAAGATCGACCTGGTCGCAGAGATGACAGGAGAAAACGGTGCTAAGAGAGTTAAGAATTTCTCAGTTCCCATGGCTTGCGGACTTTCATACAACTATGCAGCCAAGGAAGTTGATGACACAATTCTTTCCAATCTTTCAGAACTCGCTAAAGAAGCACAGCTTTCTGAAAAATTTGAAGCTCTCTACAACGGCGAAGTTATAAATACCGGTGAAAAGAGACTCGTTCTCCACCAGCTCACCAGAGGACAGCTCGGTGAAAAGGTAATGGCCGACGGAGTCGACAAGAGAGAATTCTATGTAAAAGAGCAGAAGAGAATCGCAGATTTTGCAAATAAGGTACACTCCGGCGAGATTACAAATGCCAAGGGCGAAAAATTCACCACAGTTGTTCAGATAGGAATCGGTGGCTCTGACCTCGGCCCAAGAGCCATGTATCTTGCACTTGAAAACTGGGCAAAGAGAACCGGAAATTTCAAGATGGAAGCAAAATTCATAAGTAATGTTGACCCGGATGACGCCTCAGCAGTGCTTGCCTCAACTGATGTAGAGCACTCCATCTTCATCCTTGTATCCAAGTCAGGTACAACTCTTGAGACACTTACAAATGAATCCTTTGTTACAGATGCACTGAAGAAGGCCGGTCTTGACCAGTCAAAGCATATGATTGCCGTAACATCAGAGACCTCTCCTCTTGCAAAGAGCGACAGCTTTCTCGAAGCCTTCTTTATGGACGACTATATCGGCGGACGTTATTCCTCCACATCAGGAGTAGGCGGAGCTGTTTTGTCACTGGCTTTTGGTCCTGACGTATTTGCTCAGTTCCTTGACGGCGCAGCAAAAGAGGATAAGCTTGCTACTGAGGCTGATCCGCTTAAGAATCCTGCAATGCTCGATGCCCTTATTGGTTTTTATGAGCGCAACATTCTTGGCTACGGCAGCACAGCAGTACTTCCCTACTCACAGGGACTTTCCCGCTTCCCTGCCCACCTTCAGCAGCTCGACATGGAATCAAACGGCAAGAGCGTAAACCGCTTTGGTGAGCCTATTGATTACGTTACAGGTCCTATTATCTTCGGTGAGCCCGGTACAAACGGTCAGCACTCCTTCTATCAGCTGCTTCATCAGGGAACCGATATCATTCCTCTGCAGTTCATCGGATTTAAGAACAGCCAGCTGCAGAATGATGTAAATATCCAGGATTCCACAAGCCAGCAGAAGCTCTGTGCAAATGTAGCAGCTCAGATCGTTGCATTTGCCTGCGGCAAGAAGGACGACAACCTCAACAAGAATTTCAAGGGCGGACGTCCATCCAGCATAATCGTAGGAGAAGAGCTTAATCCCGGTTCTCTCGGTGCACTTCTTTCACACTTCGAGAACAAGGTTATGTTCCAGGGCTTTATCTGGAATATCAACAGCTTCGACCAGGAAGGTGTTCAGCTTGGTAAGGTACTTGCAAAGAAAGTTCTCGCCCACGAGACAGACGGAGCACTCGCAGAGTACTCAAAGCTCCTCAATATCTGATATAAGAGCTATATAAACATTTCTACACAAAAATCCGCTGAGTTCACTCGGCGGATTTTTATTATCCCGATTTAAGCATAGTAGTACTCCGAACAGACTCTTCGTCGCATCATCTGTCCTTAACCGGCTGACAATCTCAAAAACATATTACACGTCCGGTTTCATTACTACATTTACATAGTTATATGGTATTTCTATTCCATTCTTTGCAAGAGCCTCAAATACTCTGGTATTGATCTCATCCTTTACGACCTCGGTTCTGAACTCATGAGGATAATAGACTGTAGCTCCAAGTACAAGGCAGCTGTCCTTTATCTCAAGAAAATATACGGATTTGCTGTTAGGTTTTGTTTCATCATATTTGTCTTCATTGAGAGTAAGAGGACACTCGCAGATTGTTTTCCTGATAACCTCTTTTGCTTTTTTCAGATCAGAACTGTAGTCTATCGCAAATTTTACTTCAAATGATCTTGGTACTTCATCAATGTAACTGTAATTTGTTACCAACATTGAATTGATCTTGCTGTTGGGAATAATAAGACGGGTCGTATCAATAAGAACCAGAACCACGTGCCTGAGCGTCATCTTTTCTACAATTCCTACTCTTCCATCCTCCAGCATTATTCTTGATTTCAGATCGAAGGGTTTGTAAATGCTTATCTCCAGTCCCGCAAACATATTCTTTATCACATCGTTTGCTGCAAGTCCTACTACAGCAGCTATTACTGCTGTACTTCCAAGCAGTGACTTTGCTATTTCATCGCCGCCTAAGGGAATCACTATAAATACGACTATCAGAACAAGCGAAACAACCTTTTCTAAAAACTGAAGTGTAATACTGTTTCCGTTCTTTTCTTCAATGCGATTAAAAACTATCTTTTTAATCTTCATTGCAACACAAAAAAGAACAACAAAGATTATCACCAGTATTACAGCTACAAGCACAGAGAACAGGACTATACCAATCCTCTCTCCCTGGTCTGCTCTTTTTAACCCATCTATTAATTGATTAAACAACTCACTATCTGTTGAATCATTCATAATTACTTATATTCCTTTAGTTTCCTGACTGTTAACAAAATCCTCTGTCATTCTTTAAAAAAATTTATATACTCTTTATCATCTCAGCGACGAGGGCTGCACAGTCGTGGGCTGCCTTCTTCTCAAATTCCGGATAGTCTACTATATCACTGCCGTCTGCCTTATCTGATATTGCCCTTATTATGACAAACGGGATACCGTTAAGGTAACATGCCTGAGCGATACCTGCACCCTCCATCTCTGTGCACATACCTCCAAAATCAGCCTTTATCCTCTCCTTGACATCAGCATCTGAGATAAACTGGTCACCGCTGCAGATTCTTCCCTCAAATATTCCTATATCCGGAGCAGCCTTACCAATTGCATCCCTGGCATTTACGATCAGATCCTTATCTGCCGGAAAACATTCGCATCCAAGCATTGGAATCTCGCCTTTTTTGTATCCAAATACAGTGGCATCAACATCGTGATATATGGCATCGGTTGAAATAACAATGTCACCAATGTTGATCCTAGCGTCAAGAGAGCCTGCAACTCCCGTATTTATTATATGTGTGACGCCAAAGATATCCGACAGGATCTGTACACAGATTCCTGCATTTACCTTTGCAACTCCGCTTTTTACAACTACAACTTCAATATCGCCGAAAGCTCCCTCATAAAAATCCATTGATGCTTTCCTGACGACATTTTTTATACTCATATTGCTCTTTAAGGTCTCAACCTCGACCTCCATTGCACCTATAATTCCGATTTTCATTCTGTTGTCCTCATAATTATGAATCAAAGAACTGACGTCCATCCTCAGTCACAAGTCTCTCAGACTTAGGATAATTAAAGATCTCAGCCTTTCCCTCATTTTCAGTTAAATAAGCAGCAAACCTCCTGGCATACCACTTGGCCATTTCAAGATTATGCATCAGGTAATTACCGCAGTTTTCAGGTGATGTGCCCGGTACTTCTTCCGAATTTTCAACCGACCTGAAGGCTCTTAGCAGAAGATCGTAGATTTCCTCCGGCTTTCGGTTTCCCTTCAGGATGAGATAAAATCCCGTAAGACATCCCATGGGACCCCAATATATAATCTCATCCTTCCAGTCGGGATCATTTCTAAGAAATGTTGCAATAATATGCTCCAATGAATGCATGGCAGCCACATCAACTGCCGGTTCTATATTGGGTCTTGTAACTCTCACATCATAAGTTGTAACATAAAATTCGCCAAGAATATCAACTCTGCTGGTGAATATTCCTGGAACGATCTTTGTGTGATCTACGGAAAAGCTTGGTATTAAGTCCATTTTGTTTCTCCTTTCAAGTGGTGATTTAATCCTCATTTTTAAGTCTCTGCTTCATCCTAAGCGCTTGTACTTTTGGCACTTAGCGCTACGTTTTTCACGCAGTAAAAGCGCCTCCTGGGCATACTTGCACTTATGACGGGCTGTCAGGCTGTCTGGCAGCCAAATCTCAACCAATCATCAGTCTCTTGCTGTGCTGTGGAAGAGATCATAGGAATCCTTAAGATATCCCTTCACATTCTCATAGTCACGGTTTGCTACAGCTGTGTAAAGTGTATCAACCACAAAGAGCTGCGCAAACCTTGAGCTTGTAATTCCACTCTTTCTGTCAATCTCAGTCGAAGATGCAAACAGTACATGATCACAGCCTGTTGTCAGCAGATTGTTGCCAAGCTTGGTTACTGCTATCGTAACAGCCCCTCTTGCCTTTGCAATATCAAATAATTGCATTATCTCAACGTTCTTGGCATTATCTGAAAAGAAAATAGCAACATCCTTCTCTTTTATCTGTGAGAGAGTCATGAGATTCATATGATGATCCTGATTAAAGACCGCATTGTAGTGAATGCGCAAAAACTTACAATAAAGGTCATATGCAGCAACACTGGCGGTTCCGACACCAAATATCTGGATCTGTTTTGCTGCGATAATACTTGAGACTGCCCCGCTGTAATTGCCTGCATCAAAAAGACGGTATGTGGTATTAACCGCCTGGATGCTTGTGGCACAGATATTGTCTGCAATCGACTGAAGGGAAGTATATTCATTTACATCAGTAAATGAAATCTTTGGTCCTCCCTTGTCTGCACGCTGGAGATTATTGTTGACCTCTGCATAGTACGCGTTCTTAAGGTCCTTTAACCCGCTATAGCCTATTGCCTGTGCAAATCTTGTCCAGGCAGCCTGCGTTGTTCCTGACTGCTTGGCCAGCTCCTTTATCGGATGTTTAAAGAGAGCATCCTTGTTTTCAAGCACATAATTTGCAACAAGCTTTTCTGAAGACGGAAGCGCGTCATAGTGGCTCTTTATTTTTTCGCTGACAATATCCATTACTGTTTGCCTCCAATAAATCTGTAATCTCTTTATCTAAGTATAGCTTATTTTTTGCACCATTTTGAAATAAATTTTCAAACAATTGATAAGAGAATTCTTAAATATTTGTAAACTTGATATATTTTCAGTCTCTTTATGATATTCTGATATAAGCATAAAAATTTATTATTCCGTTCGAAACCTTTTACATTATTAATAGAAAAACGACGAATTTTTGTCATACTGCCTTAAATAATTATGCATGTAAATCGTATCGAAACGGAACAAAGGCTCTTGAAAGGAGACATAAGACTATGAAATGGGTATGTCAGGTATGTGGTTACATTCATGAAGGCGATCAGCCCCCGGAGGCTTGCCCCGTATGTAAGGCACCCGCTGAGAAGTTTACAAAACAGGATGGAGAAAAGGTTTGGGCATGCGAGCATGTTCTCGGCGTTGCCAGCTCAGCTCCCGAAGAGATTAAACAGGGTCTTCGTGAGATGTTCAACGGAGAGTGCTCAGAAGTCGGAATGTATCTTGCAATGTCACGTGTAGCTATCCGTGAAGGATATCCTGAGATTGGTGCTTTCTATGAAAAGGCAGCCTGGGAAGAGGCAGAGCATGCTGCTCATTTTGCAGAGCTTTTAGGAGAAGTTCTCACAGATTCAACCAAGAAAAATCTTGAGCTTCGTGCTGATGCTGAGTACGGCGCAACCCAGGGCAGAGCTGACCTTGCCAAGAAGGCAAAAGAGCTCAACCTCGATGCCATCCACGACGCAGTTCACGAGATTGGAAGAGACGAAGCAAGGCACGGCAAAGCTTTCGCTGGTCTTTTAAAGAGATATTTCGGATAAGCATGAAATTCTTCATCATAAAAAGAGTGGACAGACTGTCCACTCTTTTTTACTTTATTTCATTTCTTTAATGATTATCTGAACAATTGTATCTGTGGCACTATGAAGCGGACTCTTTTCCATGTTCTCCAGGAACTTTTCCCTGTTTCTGTAAAGATCATCTATGGTCTCAACAAGTATATCCTCATCGAGCTCTTCATTGTCAATAACAAGAGAAAATCCCTGCTGCTCAAAGCTTTTTGCATTGTACATCTGGTCTCCGCGGCTTGACTTTGTGGACAGAGGTATCAGGATGTTAGGCTTTCTGAGTGCAAGCAGCTCGCAGATTGAGTTTGCACCTGCTCTTGATACAACAATATCCGCCATTGCAAAAATATCCTTGAGCTCATCCTTTACATACTCAAACTGCTTGTATCCGGGCACTGTGAGCTTTAAGTTGTCCATTTTTTCCTTGCCACAGATATGTACAATGTTGAAATGAGGAAGGAGTCTTGGAAGAGCATATCTTACAGTCTCATTTACAGACTGGGCTCCAAGGCTTCCACCTATCACCATCAGTATCGGTTTGTCATCGGTAAAGCCGCACAGCTCCTTACCAGCTTCCTTTGAACCCATTCCAAGCTCCTCCCTGATGGGAGTTCCTGTCAGAACCGCCTTGTCTGCCGGCAATAGACTCATGGTTTCAGGAAAATTACAGCATATCTTTTTTGCTCCAGCCATACTGAGCTTATTTGCAAGTCCCGGTGTCATGTCGGATTCATGTACAATGTAAGGAATCTTAAGCAGACTGGCAGCTCTCACAACCGGTACGCTCACATATCCGCCTTTTGAAAAGACAATATCGGGACTGATCTTACGAAGAAGCTTTGTAGCCTCTGAAAATCCCTTCAAAACCCTGAAAGGATCCGAGAAATTCTTGGGATCAAAATACCTTCGCAGCTTGCCTGTAGAAATACCAAAGTATGGAATACTGTAGTCCTCAATAAGCTTTTTCTCAATTCCGTTATATGAACCGATATAGAATATCTCAAACCCTTCCTTCTTAAGAGCCGGTATCAGCGCAATATTGGGTGTAACATGTCCTGCACTTCCTCCACCTGTAAGAACTATTCTTTTCGTTGGTCTATCACTCACAGTAAAATACCTTCTTCCGATTGTTTTTATGAAGCTGAAGCTTCTGCCCCCATTAAAATTTTAACTAAATAATTCCACTGTACAACCTAAGCTGATACATCATCTATGTATCTGCTGTTAATGCATACACTGACTATAATAACATTTTTTGCCTCACTAAAACAGTAGTATCATTACTCTTCTTCATCAGTACTTTCGTAGTTAAAAAGCTCATTCCTTTCGTACTCAGGAATAATATCCCTTTGAACGGTATCGGAAAACTCTTTTACTCCATCAAATACCTTTTCATAATTACCGGTAGTGACCTCATCTTCACCCTCTATGATCTTATCCAGCATAAGTCTGTTTATATCGGGGGAAAAGTGTATTGTATCCATATAGTTGTTAAGGTCCGTGGTAATATCAGGTTCATTCTGGAAGCAGAATACCTTTACATTGTCATGAGATAAAAGAGCCTTTGTCATTTCTTTTTCACATCTGATAATCGCTTCTGTCTCTCCGTATCTGTAGGTCATATCCCACCACAGCATTGAGTATGGCGGATAAAAGAATATAAACTGTGTCTTTGGATGCTGTTCAACCTCATTGACTAAAAGTTCTATATTGCCCTTCAGATTTTCATCAAATGTATCTGCCGCCTTCATAGGTTCAACCTCATTTGGTCTGTAATAAAGTCCAAGTGCCATATCAGGTCCAAATGACTTCCACTTTGCCCAGTTGTAGGATAGATTCTCATCATAGTCAGTAAAAAAGGAACTGGCTATCTCATATGGAATCTTCTCAAAGAGTACATCCTTGTTAAACAGATACTGAATATCATTGAAAGGATTACGGTCATACAGATACATGGGACATCCCGTGGATTCGAAGGTCGTCTGTGTATCTCCGTACAGTGATGACGGATCAATGTTATAAAAGACATATTTTATATCATGCTCCTCGAACGCCACATCCATGAGATAGCACAGATCAGCTGTTGCCCCGTACGACCGAATCGCCTTAATGCTCTTTACATTGTATGCATCGTTGTACCATGAGTTGTCATTGTTCTCCATAACCGATGAACCAACAAGAAGTGCATCATAGTCAAAGTTTCTAAGAGTACCGACGCACTGATATTCCTTGTCATTTAAGACAGCCTTCATACCAAGCCAGGGCTTGTGGTAATGATAAAAAGGATCAAATACATAGACCACAATAGCTATGATGATCAGCAAAAACAGAACTACAGCTAAAAATTTCTTTATGAAGTTTGATGACAGAGTATCTCTTTTCATCCTTATGCTCCACAATTAGTATTGAAAATAAATAAACGTACTCACATCAGACAGCGATATGAATGACCAGACAAAGATTACAGAAAGTCCGAGTACGGTCTTAAAGCCAAAGTCTGTACTCTCAACAATCTCCTTTGTATTCTTTCTTGTCATGATAAATCCGCTTACCGCAAGGAATATTATCATTGTGGCAAGATATACGATGTCATCTCCGCCCTGAACATGCAGCATTGTAAGTATCTGCCTTGGCACATAATTTTCAGCTATCTTCATCTGAGAAGCAGTCCTGTACAAAAAGCCCGGATATGTAAAGAAGAAAAACTGCTTAAACATCTGTATTGCATATTTCATATCCTGAGATCTGAAAAAGACAAGGGAAATTACAAACATGATAAAGGTCATTGCATTCCCTAAATATCCCGGAACTACAAAAAGTGGTTTTTCCCTGAGAAGATATTTTCTTTTCCTGTCATCACCATAATCAACAGCAACAATTCCAAGATCATCCCACACCACAAGGAGTCCCTGCATAAATCCCCAGCAGATATACGTCCATCCTGCACCGTGCCACAATCCGCTGATAATAAACACAATCAGTACATTCAGTACCGTCCTGATCTTTCCTTTTCTGCTTCCGCCAAGAGGAATATAGACATATTTTATAAAAAACCTCGAAAGTGTCATATGCCATCTCTGCCACAGCTCTTTGGATGACTTTGCTTTGTATGGTGAATTGAAGTTATCGGGAAGTCTTATTCCCAGCATCATGCTTACTCCGTTTGCCATGTCACAATACCCGGAAAAATCAAGATATATCTGGAAAGTATACGCCAGCATAACAGCTATTATTGTGAGGGTGTCCATGAAATATGTGTAATGGAAACCGTAGTTGACACTTCCTGCAAGTGTATCTGCAAGTATCACTTTTTTTCCAAGACCTATAGTGAATGACATCATACCCCTTGCAAAGGTATCACTGTCAAACCTTCTCTTAGCCTCATCCTTAAACTGATCTATCATCTCCTTGTGAAAAGCGATGGGACCCTGAATGAGCTTTGGAAAATATACGGTGTACATGGCATACTGACACAATGGATAGTGAGGCGCCTCTCCATTTGCCCTGTCAACAATAAATGAAATCTGCCCAAAGGTAAAAAAGCTTATACCTATCGGCATTATAATGTCTTGTACTGACAACGCTTTTCCGGTGATGGCACTTAAATTGTCCACGAAAAATCCCAGATATTTAAAATAAAAAAGAAGTGAAAGATTAAACAGAACTCCGATGACCTTAACTGCTTTACGTAGATCCCTCTTTTTTTCCACAATAAAACTAAGCCCATAGTTTACAAAGATACTAAAAAGAAGTATCCAGAAAAACTGTGCACCAAAGGTATAGTAATAATACAGTGACATTAAGATCACAAAAAAATCTGCTGCCCTGTACAGCCTTCTGTTATTTAAAAGATTCCACCCAAGAAGGAGTAATGGCAAAAATAAAAGTATAAATTTAAAGGAATTAAAACCCATTATCGGCTCCAAAAATTATAATCATGTCGTCATCCGAAAAGATCCATATGCTCTATAACAGCTGACAACAGATCTGAAGTTTCCAAAAAATAATTTATGACAGTATATCATACTTTGGATTTATTGGTAAAAAATGTTAATATATATAATACACTCTGTGGTACAGATAATTAGATTAAACTGAATAATACCGGAACAATAACATTTATCGAAATATACAGGAGACATCAATGAACAAAAAAAATATTTTTATTCGCTCTGCCGCACTCACTGCTAGTTTAGGTGGCGCCTAGGCATTCAGTGATTGCATTTATCGTATATCCACCAAGCCTCATTATCATACGGATGATGACAGTGATTTTGAGCCCCTCATCAGGGAAG
>JAILJR010000028.1 GCA_024694565.1 Butyrivibrio sp.
CAAGGTTTCTGGCTGAAAGAACAACGTTCTGATCGTTGTCGGCAAGAACTACAAGAGCCTTGCGGGTAGCCTTTAGGTTATTCATAACCTGTGCAAACTTCTTGGTCTTAATCTCGTCAAACTTAAGCTCATCAACAACGAGAAGATTGCCTGCCTGAGCCTTGTCAGTAAGCGCAGACTTAAGAGCAGCTCTCTTCTCTTTCTTGTTCATCTTGAAAGAGTAGTCTCTTGGAACCGGAGCAAATACAACTCCGCCGCCCTTCCACTGGGGAGCTCTGATAGAACCCTGTCTTGCATGACCGGTTCCCTTCTGTCTCCAAGGCTTCTTTCCGCCTCCGGAAACTTCAGAACGTGTCTTTGCCTTCTGTGTACCCTGGCGCTTATCAGCAAGCTGCTGAAGAACAGCCATGTGTACGAGATGTTCATTTATTTCAACTCCGAAGATAGCATCACTTAAATCGATGTTGCCAACTTCTTTGCCTTCCATATTGTAAACAGATACATTAGCCATCTGTATGGTCCTCCTTTCGCGTTCTATTAATTCTCAGCCTTTACGGTTTCCTTGATAGCAACAAGTCCCTTCTTAGGTCCGGGTATTGCACCCTTTACAAGAATGAGGTTCTTGTCAGCGTCTACCCTTACAACCTCAAGATTCTGAACTGTAACCTTTACGTTACCCATGTGACCAGGCATTCCCTTGCCCTTAAATACGCGGCTGGGATCTGAACTTGAACCATTAGAACCCTGATGACGGTGGAACTTGGAACCGTGAGCCATAGGTCCTCTGTGCTGACCATTCTTCTTAATAGCGCCCTGGAATCCTTTTCCCTTTGAAACAGCTGTTGCGTCAATCTTGTCGCCTTCTGCGAAGATATCAGCCTTGATCTCAGCGCCAAGTGCATAATCAGCAGCATTCTCAAACTTGAACTCTCTCACATATCTCTTGCAAGAAACTCCGGCCTTCTTGAAATGTCCCTGCTCAGCCTTAGTTGCGCCATGGCGATGGTAGATTGTCTTGTTGCCGTTCTTGTCCTTGTTAACAACCTTTTCCTTCTTGTCAACAAAGCCAACCTGAACTGCGCTGTAACCGTCGTTCTCAACAGTCTTGATCTGAGTTACTACGCATGGTCCTGCCTGAAGAACAGTTACAGGAACCAGTGAACCATCTTCTTTGAAGATCTGGGTCATTCCGACCTTGGTAGCTAAAATAGCTTTCTTCATGTTTTTTACCTCCTTATTACATCTACAGCGGATGCTTGTTTCGTTCGCAATGTCGTCAATTGTCATCAGACAATTCTCCAGTTAGCACGGCATCATGCGTCTGGCATCATACTAGTAGAGGTGAATTGATTGTTACTTATATGATGAAGTGATATGCTGATCAATTCCTTAATATCACTTCATCTTGATATTTATGTTTACACCTGCAGGCATCTCGAGTCTCTGAAGAGCCTCTACTGTCTTGGATGTAGGTGTGATGATATCGATAAGTCTCTTGTGTGTTCTCTGCTCGAACTGCTCTCTGGAATCCTTGTACTTGTGAACAGCTCTGAGGATTGTAACAACCTCTTTCTTTGTAGGAAGAGGAACCGGTCCGCTCACCTGTGATCCGTTCTTCTTGACTGTCTCGATAATCTTCTTGGCAGATGCATCAACAAGCTGATGATCATATGCCTTAAGAGTAATTCTCATTACCTGATTTGCCATAAAAAAAGTCGCCTCCTTTTCGCACTTTTTGAATATAAGTACGACAAGCGGTGACTGTACACTCTCCCGTGTGTGTCCTAATCCTCATCGCAAAACAAGGCCTAGTACCATTATACACGTCGTTTCTGCCATTTCATCCGGCAGACCTCAATTTGTCTGTACAGTGACTTGTCGTCAGTTTGTTGGGCCTGCTTACGGCCTCTTGACATTCGCTCCACGGAAAACCTGCTTAACTGGATAAAGCAGCAACCTCACGCTTCACAGCTATCATGTCACAGCGTTTGTTAGTATAAATCATTTTTTGTGCACATGCAACAACTTTTTATAAATTAACCACTTTTATCGAAAAATCAGCCTTTTGCTACATTTTTTCTTGATTATTATTAATCTGTTATAATCGATATGTTTCTACTATGGCCAAGCTGTAGTAATATCTTAGTGCATTTGTCACAAAAATTAAATTGTACTTCATTTAAAACGAAAGGACCTGGTATGTGGATAGCAGACAACTGGAAGGATTATGAGGTAATTGACACCTCAGGAGGTGAAAAGCTTGAGCGATGGGAAGACTATCTTCTTATAAGACCGGATCCACAGGTTATCTGGGACACGGATAAAAAGCATTTTGGCTGGAAAAAACCAAACGGCCATTATCACAGGAGCAACAAAGGCGGCGGTGAATGGGAATTCCACAACCTTCCCAACGAATGGTCTGTAAACTACAATGGTCTTACCTTCAATCTCAAACCCTTCAGCTTCAAGCATACCGGTCTTTTCCCGGAGCAGGCTGCCAATTGGGACTGGTTTTCTTCATTAATTAAAAACGCGGGTCGGCCAGTCAGGGTATTAAACCTATTTGCCTACACCGGAGGCGCTACCGTCTCAGCTGCAAAAGCCGGTGCAAGCGTCACTCACGTAGATGCTTCAAAGGGCATGGTCGGCTGGGCAAAAGAAAACGCCGCCTCATCGTCTCTTAAAGACGCCCCTATCAGGTATCTGGTAGATGACTGCGTCAAATTTGTTGAGAGAGAGATACGAAGAGGCAACAAGTACGATGCCATCATCATGGACCCGCCTTCCTATGGCAGAGGTCCCAAGGGAGAAGTATGGAAGATTGAGACCTCAGTCTTTCCTTTCATCAGGCTTACATCGCAGCTGCTCTCGGACAGACCCCTTTTCTTTCTGATAAACTCATATACAACAGGACTCCAGCCCGCAGTCCTCTCCTACATGCTTCACACCGTCCTCGACCCTGTTCACAAAGGCAGGATTGAAGCAGAAGAGGTAGGTCTGCCTGTAAAATCGAACGGACTCATCCTTCCCTGCGGCGCCAGCGGCCGCTGGACTGCCCTGTAAAACAAACGGATTGTAAAGGTAGTATCACGTCTTTATCAAGACATAGCATCAGCAACAAAATTGGCCTGTACATATAATGAACTTTGTACAGGCCTTCCATACATTATTCGTAACTTTTCATTTGGCGAATATCCGGCAACGAGTAAACGCTTGCATTTCCGAGTCTTGGCCCTGAATAGTTATCATTATTTTTTCTCATACCAGGTCATCACTTGCGTCTATCTTTTGTCTGATCTGCTGCATCCGCATATCTATCTGGTTGATCAGATCAGCACTGAACTTCAGATCATCCGTGATTACCTCAGCATTCTCAATATTCTTTTTATACTTCATCTTGTGCTCCAGACTCGCCCAGAAATCCATGGCAATTGTCCTGAACTGAACCTCAACCTTCATATATTCCTTGTCCTCTGTCAGATAGATAGGAATCTCTATAATTAGATGAAGGCTTCTGTATCCACTCTTCTTAGGCTTTGCAATGTAATCCTTCTTCTGAAGCACCCTTATGTCGTCCTGCTTTGCAAGACAGTCTGCAAGCATATAAATATCATCAAGAAATGTGCATATAACCCTTATTCCTGCAACGTCTGACAGATTGGCATTGACATTATCGACCGTCAGATCAAGCCCCTTGCTCTCCAGCTTACTGTAAATACTGTCAGGGGTCTTCAGCCGCATCTTGATCACTTCTATGGGATTTCTTTTATTTCTAAGTGTTAATTCCTTGTTAAGTACATCAAACTTGGTTCTGACTTCAGATAAAGCACAATCGTACTTCATCATCATTATATGAAATGCATCTATCTGATCTCTGGCCTTTAGGAGCTTTTCAACATCGGCCTTTGTGGTAACTTCAAAATTGTAAGAACTGCCTGCACCGCCCTGTATAGTAGTAAAGTTCATCTTGGAGTAGTTCTGGTGATCTACTGCCATAAACCCCACTTCCTTTCCATGTGTTCTTCTGACTATTATACCCCCGGCCTTTGAAAGAACTATGAATTAAGTATTAACTTTTTCTTATATCAAAATAACGCTCAAGTATCTCAGAAAGAAGCGTGCACAAAGAAAAGACTGGTGCTGCAAAATTTAGTAAAATTCTGAATGAGACGGTACACTAGTACACTAAATAATAAATAACTGTATCAAATCCGCCGAGAATTTTTTCAGATGCAAGGCGGAAGAAGGAGTCGATGCGGGCATCGACGACTGATGACAACGCGGCATCTGAAAAATTATCGGTGGATTTGTATCGGTTATTTATTATTTGGTGTACTAGCATATAAGGGCATCCCTAAACGCAATCTTCTGCATCGGTTTTGGCATTGCAGTACTTAACGTTTCAAACATGATGCTTATATAAGCTTCACATTCCCTTCGTGAATTCGACTGCATGATTTTTACATAATAATCCTTGATGATATCATTGTAAGTGCCAAATCTTCCTGCCTGAATGACAAATGGGACAAGATCGCTTATTACTGCAAGAGGAGCTCTTTTTGGAATAGAAGTTCCTGTAATACCGGCAGTTCTGCTGAAATGCTCAACAAATTCCCGGACAAGCTCAGATCTTCCGACAACTGTATCAAACATCTCTCTGATCTCAGCTTCTCCAATCCTGGCCGGAACTGTCACA
The DNA here is from genome assembly GCA_024694565.1 of Butyrivibrio sp. Classification (GTDB taxonomy): domain Bacteria; phylum Bacillota; class Clostridia; order Lachnospirales; family Lachnospiraceae; genus Butyrivibrio. The sequence goes on from JAILJR010000028.1 coordinate 4,697, forward strand.
TTCTCCTTTGAATCCTTGTACTCTAAAGCATTAACGCCTATAGCCTCATTTTCCTTTCTGATGCTGTTCATCTGTTCAATTTCATCAAGGGCATCATCAACACGGTCAACCGGAGGAAAAGGGATCTTCGCAAGATTAATATACTCCTCAAGCACATTGGGCAAAACGAGTACTGCCTTGCCCAGCATATCAAAAGTATAGTTCTCAAGAAGGGCATCCAGGCTTCTTACCAGTTCTCCGCCCTCCAGTCCTGCAATGGAATTTAAAATGTCATCTATCATCTCATGCTGTCTGAAGGCAATTCTTGAAAGCATTGTCATTCCAACCTTGTATGCAAGAGACATATCATCTCTGTCGGAGGTGTAATTGTCAGTAAAGAGTTTATGCCTTCCGAAATTCTGCACAAAGGCATCGGCCTCAGCAAGATCGGTTGTAAGCCTCTGGTTGTTCAGGCGGCTCTCTACTGTCTTTACATTAAACCCCTGCGGAAATACCAGCGGCAAAAATCCATCGCCGTTATTATCATACAACTTGCTGTTTATTAGCTGATCCTCACTCTCAAATCCAAAGACCGACAACCTTTCCCTTATTCTTTCATTCTGGGCATTACTAAGATCCTGGCCCTCCAAAGCTTCAACAGAGTGCCGAAGATCTATATCAGCAGCCTTCTCGGCAATTTCCCCGAGGTATCTGTTAAAGCGCATCCTGCATAGTGCAAGCGAACTCATATTTCTTTTGACAAGCACCTTAACTATGGGCTGAGCATCAACAAACTCAATGTATTTTCTCGAAAGCTCATTCTTTCTGCTTTGTATAACTTCAGCTCTGACTTCAGGGTCTATGGCAGAAGTACTGCTGGCAGCTTCGGGTTCGTTTTGTTGCAAAGAAGTGGCATTTTCTTCCTGCGCAGCCGGCATCCACTCCTGCCGGGCTGTTGTCTGATTATTATTACCTGCAATAACGCTCTGGCTCTGGCTTGCATTTCCCTGACTTATATTAGCCTGTCTCCCGGGTCTTCTTCTGCTTCTTCCCGTAATAAAATTGAGAAACCGTACAAAGAAATTTTCGCTCCTTTTATCCTGCCTCGACACTGAAGCTATGTCCTCAGTTCTCTCATTTTCAATTATTACAAAATCATCATAGACATTGGAATTGGTTGTTGTCTGTTCGCTCTGTACTTCCTCTATAGTCGCCATATAAATCCTCCTGCTTCACTTTTCTCCTCTATAAATGACAGTTTATATCTGACTTAGACCGTTCGGACGCGGATACCGTAAGCGCCCAAAGGACGTGCGGAAGCGGTAACCAGCTCTTCACAGTTTAATTCAGATACCTTGCAAAAACCGCACCTTGCAGTACATTTCCCGCCTTTTCCTGCTGATATCTTATAGCCTGTGACAGATGCCTGTTGGAAAAAGGCTCTCCCTCCGATGCGGCGATGAATGCTGCGCTGTACAGAACTTCTTTTATCTCACTCCCGGACAGCTCAAAGTTGTCAGCAAAATACTTAAGATTCAGATCCTTTTCTCTTGGAGTGTTATCCGGAAGGATCTTCTCAAAAAGCCTGAGGCGTTTTTGGGCATCAGGTTTATCCATCCTGACAGCATAGGTAATTCTCCTTATGAACGCCTTGTCAAAATCACTGTATCTGTTTGTCGCAAGGAGCGTCACCCCGTCGTGTTGCTCTATCTTTTGCAGAAGATATGCCACCTCGGTATTTGCGTGCTTATCATTTGATGATGACACCTCTGTCCTCTTTGAAAAGAGCGCATCCGCTTCATCAAAGAAGAGAATCACATTCCCATCCGATGCAGCATCAAATATTCTTCCTATATTTTTCTCAGTCTCACCCACATATTTATCAATCAGTTGTGACAGATCAACCCTGTAAAGAGCCATTCCTATCTCTTTGGCCATGACCTGGGCAGCCATTGTCTTGCCGGTTCCGGGCGGTCCATACAATATCAGGCTCACACCCTTGCCGTATACCACCTTCTCATTAAAGCCCCACTTCTCATCAATAAGACTCCTGTTTTTTACTCTGCTGACAAGTGTCTTTATTATCTTAAGCTGCGAATCATCTATAACCAGGTCATCAAAGGTAAACTTCAGCGGAACCCTGTCCGAAAGCTTATCAAGCTCAGAGGTAGTGCTATCCAGCACCGCGTCCGTAATATCATCAATTGAAATTTTCTTTTTTCCAAGGGCTTTTGTATGGGCATCAGCAATCTCGACACACCTTTTGATAGTCTTGTAACCAAGTCTGTATTTCTTCGAAAAAATTTCCGGCTTAACATCCTCCTCCAGGTCGTGCTTTGAAAGTTCATTCTTCCATATCATTTCCTGCTCATAAGCTGAAGGCAATCCTACGCTTAACGAGATCAGATTAAACTCATCAAAAGCCCTGACTTTGCGGAGAGATTCCGTGCTTACGACAAACACCCTCTCCATGTACTTAAGCGCCTGTAAAAGAAGATGCTTTAAATAGACGTTTTCTCTGTTATCCGCAACGACTATAAGCTCTTCTTTTCTCAGATGACATCTTATTATTGCTCCCGAAAACAGCTCTGTTGCTTTTTCTTTTCCATAGATTTCCAGATAACCCGTATCCAGAATTATCGCCCTGTTCTTATCACCTATACAGCCCAGGATCAGTTCAATCCTTCCGTTAGACTCTGCTCCGCTTATGTTGACCACAATGTGTGATTGTCCCTCAGTAGTTGCCAGATAGCCTTTAACCTCTTCTATCTCTTCTTTGTAAAAGAACACCTCATCATTGCCTACTGCCTCCCTGAGAAGTACATCAGTCTCATCACCAAGGCTTAGATCTTCGTTTAAAAGCTTCACAAGCTGCCTGTCTGCTTCAAAAGCATCAAAGAGAGCACCCTTCCCCTTTGGGGACCTGAAGATATTAAACACCCTTGTATTATCAAGAGAAAGCCTGTTAATATCATTTTCATAAACAAGGGTGTAAAGTCTTTTAGCATAGAAAACGTTTGGTGTATTTAAAGTATCATCATCAGTGATTATCTTGTATCCGCCCTCATATCTTCCGTCAATCTCCTGTGCATAGGCTATTAACAGGCAAAAAAACTCAAAGGAAGAAAGTTTAAAGCAATCCCTTACATCAAGAACACTAAAGCCGGACCCGGAAAGGTCCTTAACTGTATTTTTTTCTCTCTGAATGAGTATCTCCCGGGCCTTTAATATCTGGCTTTTAATCTCCTCTATGCCAGCGCCCTTTATAGTCTCCAAACACCCTGCCAGAAACATATCATGCCATCTGATATAACATTCATTGATCTCAGATTTGCTTTCAAACGGATACTCTCCCTCGTTATAGTCAAAATAGTCTTCAAAATTCATACTCTTCCTCTGATATGCAGTCCTGATTGAAACCGTTTTCTGTTAATTCCTTAGAGCGGAAAACCGTTTTATTATCAACCTTATATTACTCAATGATATCCCTATTTAATCTTACCTCAATTATTTGAAAAATAAAATGGTTTTGTACAATCTTATACGATAATAGGCAAATTGCAACAAAAAAATGACAAGGCGCTGTAGTTCCCTTTTTCAGGGTACTACAGCGCTTTTCATTCATGGCTCTTTGTAAGAACACTGCATATATCTGCGAAACTCTGTATCGGTTCAAACTCCTCCAGCGCATTATAATAGTTATCTACCGAGGTTGAGCTTAAGGAAATCTCAACAGGGTCTTTTTTCACAAGATCTTTTACCAAATCAAGATCCTTGTCATTGTACTTGATCACATGGACTTTTTTATCCATACCGTACTTTTTTGATGCTGCCATTGTCGCTCCAAGGCAGAGATCCATGTCATCCTTCCTGTCTTTTCCGCAAAGACCTGTTACATAAAGATCATCCTCACTGTTCTGGACAAGGATGGTTCCCTTTATGCCTTTCTCATCCACAAGGACCCTTGACACATCAGGGTCTGCAAATTCAACGGCAAAAGCCGGATCATACAGAAAATTATCTTCATCATTATCAATCAAGTATTTCTTCAGCTTAAGCTGCTGCCCGGCATCAAGGCTTTTTAGGGCTCCGGTATCAGAGTAATCCTTTGCCGCCTTTGCCATATTGGGATTTGTTAAAAGATCTGCCACTGAAAAAATCCACTCTCCGGAATGTTCATCCTCGTCTGTAAAATTAAAATCAGACAAAAAAACTTCCTCAAAGACACAAAGCTTATCTCTATCGGGAAGCCTGTCCCTGCTGAGATAGAGCCTGTCACAGCCTGCAGAAACCGCCGCCTTAAAGGCATAACCCATAAGAGTGCTTCCAAGTCCACGCTTTCTAAGTTCCTCCCGAACAAAAATCCATTCCACAATGACCTTTTTTTCCATCATATGAAGGATCATAAGGGCGGCAGGAACATCGTTCCCGCCGTCCTTTCTCTCCAGCACTGTTCCAAGACATACCCTGTCCGGGAATAAAGCCCTTTTTAGTAATCCAAAGGGATCAAGTTCTGCAAAATAATCAAGATGTTCCTCGAGTACAATTGCAGTTTTCATCAATCATTTCCTCTCATTCTATTCCACATCATCTTTATAAATTCCGTCGTTGTAAGGTTTCTCTTTTCTATATCCCCCTGAATCCTGAAACCATACTTCACGGATTTGAAGAAGCTTACCCTCTTTAAAGCTTCCCTGTACTTAACATCGATTACATCTCCCATTACATCAACGAAGGTCTTTGGATCATTATAGTCGATGGCAAACATTGCACTACCTTTCCTGCTTTCGCCAAAGGAAATAAACACCGGCATCCTGTAGGCCTCCACAAAGTTATTTAAAAGCTCCTCCTTATTAGGCGCATCTGCCGGGGCAGCCTTATAAGCATCAAAGGCTTCCTTAAGCCGCTGACCGTATATGGGATCTGCAAAAAACGGTTTAAGCTCTTCTTCTGCCTGCGGAAGATTTGCAGGAACTCTGAGCTTTGTTTTGACATTTGCAAATATCTTATCTAATTTATAATACGACTCACCCTTTTCTTTGTCACGCTGTTTCCTCTGAGCCAGGTCATTTACCTCTACGCCATCATACAACTCCTCGATGCGGGCATTTAACTGAGACTCCGCTCTTTCCAGGTAGCTTTGCTTTGTATGGCCTATTCTCTGGATTACAATATCTTCCAACGCCTTAAGTTCTTCCTCGTTCTTACCCTCATCCTGAGCTTTCCAGAGAGCTCTTAGCGCTCCGAGTATATTAAACTCTGAATAGATATGCGCGAATTCTGTGGCAATGCCCAGCTTCTCCTCATATGGAATCTCGTTAAAGTGAGCTGCGTAATCCTGAACCTGCTGCTGTGGTGATCTGCCGTCGTTCTGCATGTTAAAGCCATGGTCAGTGAGTACCTGGTAAAATCTTGATATATCGAAAAAATCCGATCCAACAAGACCATACTGCTGTTTTATCTGTCTTTCTGAAATCAGCGTTGAGTTTATAAGTATTGAAGGATCCTGACTAAGCAGTGTGGCAAGGCTGTCGAAATCCTCATGGAAAATATTCTCAAGACTCTTTCTAACGCCTTCATTACGACTCTTAAGCAGCGGCCTTAGATCTTCTTCCTTGTCAGATAAAACTGCAATCTTCATATTGCCCGCAGCACCTGCATCTGCATTGATAGTCTTATCAAATTCTGACTTTACATCCAGTATTGTTGCATTCTGAGCAGCCTGAAGCTGTCTTAAGATTTTTTGCATTTCTATGACTTCCTTGTTAAAGGAGTCAAGAGTATTCATAAGCCTTATCTGGCACTGCTGGAAGCCGTAGATAGCCGGCGGAAGCTCAAATCCCAGTTTCTGCGCCCTTACAAGAGCAGCTGCTATCCTCTCAGCACTGGAATGATAGTCTCCAAGCTTCATTACCTCAGAAAATACAGCCTGCAGCTCATTCTTCTTTGTCTCAAGAAGCTTAATGGAATCTTCTCCAAGGAGCGCTGTGAAGCCCTCCATAAACCCTGAGCCGCTGCCTGCTGCTGCTGCCATCAGCATCATGGTTATCTTTTCCTGTTGGAACTTATCCAGCTTTGTAGCATTACCAAAATCGATCACGGTTAGTCTGTGGCTGTCCAGCATTATATTGCCGGAATGAAGGTCGCCGTGGTAATACCCTT
>JAILJR010000048.1 GCA_024694565.1 Butyrivibrio sp.
AATCAGGTAAGGCGTAACAGCCCCGTGGGTTCGAGTCCCATGTCCTCCGCCAGAGTGCGCCTTGGAATTTCAAATATTCCAAGGCTTTTTTCTTGCGAAAAATTGTTACAAAACAGTGCGTTAGTGTTACATTTTAGCCATTTATCAAAAAAGTCCCATGGGCTTCTCTGAAATGGCTATGAGGCAAGTGCTTTCTGGACCTTTTCTTTACGCTCTGTATCGGTGTTCCTGTCATAGCAGTAATTGTTTAGAGTGGTCCTTTCATCCATATGCCCGAGAAACTCTCTTATGGTGTTGAGGTTTATATTTCCGTCAACTAATGCAGAAGCATATGTTTTTCTGGACTTGTGTGAACTCTTGCTGATGATACCCAGCTTCTGACAGAAGCTAGGATATAGTTTCTTTATAGCGTCATAAGACAGTGGATCTTCCGTCAGAGAGAATAGGTATTCATTCTTAATGCCAAGTTCTTTCTTCCGGGCATCAGCAGCTGCTATGATTTCAAGTGCCTTATCAGTAAGGATCACTTCTCTTTCCCCGAAAGTGCCTTTGGTATCATCTATTACTTCTCTGGTAGCCGCTCTGAGCATACGCCGTACAACGATCTTGTCACCGCGAATATCTTCATGCTTCAACGCGCATACCTCACCAATGCGAATACCTGTCTGAAATTGGAACAGCATTGCTAATCCTACAAGCTGATTCTTAGGATGCTTTTTCTCTTCAAAGTCTTTCCATGCCAGATCTTCCATCCCAGATTGTTCATTACGCGAGAAAACCTGGGTTTCACTTGGTTTTTTCGCCTCTTTCCTGAACATTCTCTTACCATCGATTTTGACCTGAGAAAAAGGATTTACAGGTATCAACCCAAGCATGACCGCATAGTCAAGGACTTGCCTGGCGATCATTGTGAGATTATAGTATTGTTTCTTGCTCAGATTACCGTCTTGTATGAGCTTGTGTGCCCATGTGTCCTCCGGTAAGTGTATTCAATACCTTCATCAATAAGCAGGCTCATACGGTACTGATTCACATACTTGGTAAGAACATTTGGCGCGACCGACTCTTCGCCAAGCTCTTCAAGTAATTCAGTTGCCGAGCCTCTCCATGTCTTGCGGGCTCTCAGGAAATCTATCAGCCTGAATAATATCTCAGGCGTGTGCTCCTGAGATATTTGCTCCTGCGTTTTCTCACTGACAAGCTCCCATTTGTAGTCAGTGAAGCGTATCGTTAGTTCTTTGTACTGTAGATCTTTGCCCTTTATACTCAGTGTAGCCTGATCAGAGTACTCGTTTTCTTTGTCGAGAAGAAACATTGTATCAGCAGCTCCAATGATACCTTTTGTACCATTGAATCTGTTGAACCTGTTGCGGGAATCTCCCTGCTTCCTCACATGGTGTACAAGGAAGACATCCACACCTTTTTCTTTGACAAACTCTTTAAGCTTTGCCATGTCAGCATAATCATTTGCATAACTGAGTTCTTTGTCATTTCCTCTTACAAGCTGCAGAGTGTCAATGATTATGAGCCTGATGTCAGGCAGACGCTCCACGATCCTTGTCAGCCGTTCAATGAGGCCCTCGGAAAGCGATTCACTCTTGTTAGCCAGATACACTTTCCCCGGAGATATCTCATCTGTCAGCCTGAACAACCTGTTCTGAAGTCTTTCTAACGAGTCTTCAAGGCTGAAGTAGAACACATTACCCTGAGTTACCGAATGACCGAGGAAGTCCTCTCCCTTAGCTATGCACAGAGCCAAGTGGAGCATCATCCAGCTCTTGCCGGTCTTCTCATCCCCGGCTATTATGCTGACCCCACTTGGGATCAGGTCCTCCACAAGGAATGGTGGCTTGTTCATAGGAGTCATAAGGAGCTCCTGTGCATCATAGATTTTTAATTCTTCTAACATTAACTGATCTCCTTTTTCTTTCAACGTAAAAAAGACTCCCGGCAAAGGGAGTCTGAGTGATAACGTATTTGGTTCTTTCTTAGTGATAACTTATGAGAATCCGAAGTTGAGGCCGGAGTATTTTTCATATTTCCTGCCGATGCATTTTATGCGCTTGAGAACAGCGCTGTGAGTCTTGTAATCAAGCTTATCTGCAATCTCCTGCAAGGTATAACCATCCTGCCGCATCTGCAGTATAGTCTTGTCTTTTTCGGGCAGTGTAGACAGGAACCTCTGTACATCTACATTCTCAATGACCTCATCCTCGAAACTGCTGACCGGATCAGGGACTTCCCATCCATCATCGTCATAAACCTCCATCAAATGTTCCTTATATCCCTCAAGTGAGAACTCAGCTTTCTTTGACCGCGTGTGGTACCACTTGCGGTAGAAGTCTATCTTTTGCCGGCTTTCTCGGAAGTCAAAGTCCTCAAAGCACCGTGTTTCTTTTGCAGCATCTATAAATCCCCGTTTGAATAGATAATCCAATCTCCTTAGTACGATTTATGCAAAGTAGATCGTTTAGAAGTTGTAAAAATATGAATAAGTACTATAATTATAATGCA
>JAILJR010000102.1 GCA_024694565.1 Butyrivibrio sp.
TCATTATAAAACAAACTGATTCTATAATTGTGACCAAATGGACCACAATCCGCGCCAGGAGCGATCTGTCCCATGGATATTCCTGCTATTATCTGGACAGAGGTTACAAGATCAGTAAGTTCTTAAAGCGTGACGGCTCTCTTCTGTGCTGGTATTGCGATATTATTACCCAGGAATATAACTCTGAAAATAATAGTCTCTGCGTCATTGACCTTCTTGCGGATGTAAAAATATATCCTGACGGAAGGATAAGAGTCGTTGACCTTGACGAGCTCTCTGAAGCTTTTGAAAAGCGCCTTATCGATGAATCTCTTCTTAAGAAGAGCCTGCTCTCGCTGAACAGGCTCCTCGGTGAAATCTATTCAGATGGTATTGAGCCCCTTGCTTCTCCTATTGAGGAATTGCTAAAAGACGATACCCATCAGTAAAACACATGTCCACCTATATTTATTCCCGTAAGTCCGGGCACCGGCGTTCTGAAATATACGCAGTTGCCTACATTTGAATACCCTTTCATGGCTTCATCTGCGGCCTGATAACACGCTGATGTCGCTCTGTTTTCTGCAAGTGCGAGGGCCAGTCTTCCACTGGCAACAGGTGAAAACTGCTTGTTCTGATAAATAACTCCAACAACAGTGTCCGGATAAACTGAGCTTAAAACTCTGTTAATTACTACTGCGCCTACTGCGACCTTGCCCTCATAGGGTTCAGACCCTGCCTCACAGTAAATAAGGTTTGCAAGGAGCGTTCTGTCCCCATCTGCAAATGTCACTTCTGAAATATTTCTCCAGGTCGAAGCTTTTGCAAGTTTTGAGAGTCTTATCTCCTCTGCAAGCTTGGCCTCTAATTTCTTGATATCTGCTTCCTGTGCCTTTATCTGATCCTCAAGTTCCTGAGCCTTTGCTTCCGCATCAGAAATATCGTTGGAATACTGCTTGATGGATCCGGAAGTCTGATCGACCAGCCCTGAAACCCTGCTCTGCTCCGCCTGCTGTTTGATCCTGAATTCCTCAAGGTTATCCATCTCTACCTTGAGAGTTGCCTCTTTTTCTTCTATGAGCTTTCTTGTCTCAATATATTCATTGAACATTTTGCGGTCATAGGCCGTAAGTTCTTCAATATAATTACTCTGATTGAGAAAATCAGCAAAACTTCCTGATCCAAAGAACATTCCCAGAACCATGTTGTTCTGCTTCTCGTACATGAACTGGATTCTCTTTTTCATTGAGGCGTACTGCTCCTCTTCCTGAGCCCTTGCTGCCTCGAGCTCTATCTGAGTGTTTTCTACCTCCAGTTCCTTGTACTTTATCTGTTCCTCAATGTTCTCGAGGTTATCACTAACTTCGTTTAATTGGGAATTGAGGGTTGAGAGCTGTCCCTGAAGAGAGGATTTCTCCTCGTGCATCTCTGCTATATCTTCTTTGGTATCATTGAGCTGGTCCTTAGATTCCTCTTTTGCTTTTTTGGCATTTTCAAGCTGCTGCCTGGTCTCTTCGGTAGCAAAACTCACAACCGGAAAAGAAATACCCAAAACTGCTGCAATACAAATGGCACTTAGCCCTTTCAAAAAGGCTGACTTTATGAAGTTGTCTTTTTTACATCGGGTATCCTGTGTTTTCATGCCCTTAAATTGTTATGTGTATATTCCTTCCGCTGGCCTGATACTGGTAATATCTGACCCCGGCAGCATCAAACATCTTTTTGGACGCCTTTGTAGCCGGAGTGTCTGCATATTTGTCACTGTCATATACAACAGTCTTGATCCCTGCCTGAATTATAGCCTTGGCGCATTCGTTGCAGGGGAAAAGAGATACATAAAGCTTAGCACCTACAAGACTGCCTCCACGGTAGTTGAGGATCGCGTTAAGTTCGCTGTGAGTTACAAACGGATACTTGGTTCCAAGCTCATCATCGCCGTCTCTCTCCCACGGAAAGTCGTCATCTGAACACCCCTTGGGAAATCCATTATATCCCATGGACAGAATGTTGTTATCTTCACTTACAATGCAGCTCCCCACCTGCGTGTTGGGATCTTTTGATCTCATCGCAGCAAGTTTAGCTACCCCCATAAAGTATTCATCCCAGGAAATGTAGTCTTCTCTTTTCATAGTTTCCCCCTTTTATTAGTTGTATACACTATATCGGATTGCTCCGCTTCGCTCCCGCAATCCGACGGTCATTGGGAATCCGGACTATCGCCCTGCTTCCTCATGTCCGTTCGGTCTTCAAACTCACTTGGTTCCGAAAATCCTGTCTCCGGCATCTCCGAGTCCGGGAAC
>JAILJR010000139.1 GCA_024694565.1 Butyrivibrio sp.
TGTGTTAGGCACGCCGCCAGCGTTCATCCTGAGCCAGGATCGAACTCTCACGTTTAAATAGTTCATCCCGTTCAGAACTTAAGCTTGGCTTTTGTTCTGTCCGTTTTACTTTTGGTTTGTTTATTCTGAAATAATTCTCAATGAATTTTTCAGGGTTGCATTACTGTTTATTTGTCAAGGTGCCACGGGCTTTAAACCCGCATCATTACTGCATTTGCTACAAGTTCAATGTTTCAATACTTCAGCAGCAACGAATGTAACTATATCACTATCAATAATGTGTGTCAACATCAAATTTTCATTTTTTGAAAATTTTTTAGTCCGGCGGAATGCGGATTTCTCCTATTTACCATCCGGAAAGCTTGTAAATGCATTTCTCTCAACTGTGGGAAGGCCATATTTTTCCTTTGCATCAGCAAATGCTTTGACCATAAAGGACATATTCCTTGCAAGATTCCTCATTGTCTGAAGTCCTTCCAGATCTTTCTTTACATCTTCGGCAGAAAATCCGTGAACCTGGTTCCAATATGTGCTGGAAGCCACAGGCATTCCGCTTATGGTAAAGTATTTGTTGAGCACATCAAAAGATGCTGTGTTGCCGCCTCTTCTGCAGCTCACAACAGCAGCGCCGACTTTCATCTGCTTGGAAAAAGAAGTGCTGTAAAAGAGTCTGTCCATAAAAGAAAGGATTGTTCCGTTAGGTGAGCCGTAATATACAGGACTGCCCACCACAAGGCCATCAGCTGCCTCAAACTTCTCTGCCACTTCGTTTACCAGATCATTAACCACACATTTTCCGTTTTTTTCACAGTATCCACAGGAAACGCAGCCTCTTATGTCCTTGTTCCCAATATGGATGACTTCTGTCTCTATACCCTCTTCGTCAAAGATCTTTATCATTTCATTAAGTGCCGTGGCTGTGCATCCATTTGCTTTTGGACTGCCGTTAAGTAATAGAATTTTTGCCATTTTAAATCTCCCTTCTTAAATTTCGCCGGAAGTCGGTTCTTTACCATCATGCCTGATAACACGCATTTTCCATGTGTTCCGGTCTCCATTATCGATTTGTATTCATATCATTGTACCATTTTTAAAGCCAAAGAGGATGTTACAGTTTGACTTGCTTTTGGTAACGATCCTTACCCTCAAAAAGGCATTGGTCCCAAAATACCAATTCCTTCTTTTCTATTCACGTTATGCTTAAGGATGCACAGGCAAATGCGTCTATGCTCCTTGCAAAAAGGCGTATTTTTGTGGTATTATTTCGTCGTTTTGAGGTTTAATTGCGAGGTATTTTTCATGGGAAGAATTCTAAAGAATATTCGGAAAATAGATACGGTACTGTGTATAGCCTGGATTCTGGCCATAATTTCAGCCTTCTTTGTTCATCCGACAAAAGCGTACCTTGGCTACATAGATTTCAGGTCTCTCGGAATTCTCTGGGGCCTTATGATTATAATACAGGGGCTTAAGGAGAACTCAGTCTTTGACAGAATTGCAGGATTTCTTTTATCCAAGGTCACAAAGAGCTGGCAGCTCTCCGCTGTACTTATACTCATGTGTTTTTTTGGAAGCATGCTTATCACCAATGATGTAGCACTCATAACCTTTGTTCCGTTTGCGCTTATGATCCTTCACGGGTGTAATCGAGAGGACATGATGATCCCGACAGTTGTTCTGCAGACAGTTGCTGCTAACCTTGGAAGTATGCTTACTCCTATCGGTAATCCCCAGAACCTTTATCTGTATGGACTTACAGGCATGAGCCTTGGCAGCTTTGTCCTGATCATGCTGCCGTTCAGCCTGGTCTCGGCAATTCTCCTCGTTCTTGGGCTCTTGATTATTCCCGGTAGGGAAAAGAGCCTTAGCAGAAGCAACCGTTCTTCCATCATAAGTCAGTTTGGAAGCAGGCGCCAGATAATCATATACACTGTATTATTTGCAATAGCTCTTTTAACAGTTGTAAGGATCGTGCCCTGGTATGTATTTGCAATTATCGTTTTAGTTATAGTAGGTGGAATGGATTACAAGATTCTTTTCCGTGCAGACTATGTACTGCTCCTTACTTTTATCGGCTTCTTTATTTTCACGGGTAACATGGGAAACATCAAAGTCATCAGTTCTTTCCTTAAGGAAATCCTGATTGGCCGTGAGTTTGCAATATCCGTTGCCCTTAGTCAGGTGATCAGCAATGTTCCTGCGACTCTAATGCTCTCCGGCTTTACATCCGGCTATAAGGATCTGCTTATCGGTGTCAACGTGGGCGGCCTCGGAACACTTATTGCTTCCATGGCTTCTCTTATTTCATACAAGGCTTACAGTAAAGAGTATCAGGAAAAAAGCGGAAAATACCTTCTTGTCTTCACTGCTGTAAATGTGGTATTTCTGATAGCGTTAATCCTGACGTATATAATTGTCAGAAATCTTTAAGCCAGCAAGATTTCCTTCTGATACGATTCACGCTCTTACGAATGCTTCTAAAGTGTAGCGAACGTTAAAGTATCATGAAGCTGTTTGTTTTGCTGCTTTAGCCCGGCAGATATGGAGACTTTTTCCCTAATATTTCCATCGCAGCTGATAAAAAGTCGGAGGCATAAGTTATATTCTCAATCCTGCATCCTTGAATTTCTAAGTGTACAGTATGTGTATTCCCCCTCCTTATAGGTGTCAAACAGGCCTTCTACACAGATCTGATCGCCTTCTTCGGGATAATCGTCAGGATATTTATAATCATCTGTCAGTTCAAACTCTATTCCCTGTGAGCAACAGGCTGTAGCATCCGATATGATGCAGGCGTGATAGTACCTGTCTGTACTCTCGTCGTGATAGACAGCATACAGTCCACTCATCTTAACGGTCTTTCCGACATAATTTTCAGGATAATACATCATGTTATAGACTTCCGAATAAACCATTGTGCTGGATAACGCAGTCAGGTCAACATAATCCTTATCCTTTGAGCCTGATGTATCAGTCACGGGTTTGCTTACAGAATCCGGTAATGCATCGCCCGGTGTTATGCTTTGAAGCTTTCCGGCGGCATCGGAGGCATTCTGTTCAGGTATATCCGATTCAGCTATGTCAGGTTCAGCTTTGTCAGATCCAGGTATGTCAGGTTCAGCTTTGTCCGATTCAGTTTTATTTTCATTCTTAGAATCAGACATCCCCTGTTCAAGCACGGCCTGTACATTATTCCGGTTGTTTGTTGTTCTGCCGGTATTATTTTCATTTTTCCCGCAGCCCGCAGCCAATATAACAGCGGCAGTACATGCAGACAGCCACAAAATCTTTTTCATCTTCATCTGCCGATGCCTCCCTTAACACATCCTGTGATATAACAGATTAAAAATACAGCCACGTCAACCGCAACGATTGTCGATCCCACCGGCGTTCCGGCCAGAATGGATATGATGATCCCAAGGAATGCACCGATCACCGACAATACCGCCGAGCATACTGTGACAGCCCTGAAATTATTAAAGAGCCTCATTGCCGACAATGCCGGAAAGATGACAAGTGCCGATATCAAAAGCGAACCTACCAGATTCATGGCGAGAACTATGATGACTGCTATAATGACCGCGATCATCAGATTGTAGGCGCCCGCATTTGTTCCTACTGCCCTTGCGAAATCCTCGTCAAACGTGACAGCAAAGATCTTGTTATAAAACAGTATAAAGATTATCACTATCGCTATCGAAAGAATGGTGCACAGCCACACTTCGCCGGGAGTCAGGGTAAGTATTGAAGTAGATCCGAACAATGTTGAGCATACATCCCCCGACAGATTTGATGATGTTGAAAAGATGTTCATAATCAGATAGCCAAAAGCCAACGCTGCTACTGATATCATGGCAATAGCCGCATCTCCCTTAATCTTCGCATTCTGTCCTGTGCGCAGCAATAATACTGCACTTATTACCGTAACAGGAAGTATGAGCGCCATTTCATTCGTCAGCTGAAGAACAGCTGCAACAGCCATGGCCCCAAATGCCACATGGGACAATCCGTCTCCTATAAACGAAAAACGCTTAAGGACAAGTGTTACACCAAGCAATGATGAACAAAGGGCGATCAATACCCCTACGATCAAAGCATATCTTACGAAAGGGTACTGCATATACATGATCAGCTTATCCATTTTTCTCACCGCCTCTCTGCTGCATGATAAAGAATCTTCCGACCTCGCTTTCCAGATATTCCTCTTTGGTCCCGAAAAATATCCTGTCTCCGATATGAAGGATATGGCTCGCATACTTTACTGCCGCCTGAATATCGTGAGATATCATTATGATCGTGATTCCCTCTTTGTTCAGTCCTTCGATAAGATCATACATTTGTGTGGTGACGACAGGATCGAGACCGGCAACCGGTTCATCAAGGAGCAGTACTTTTCTTGTCGCACATAAAGCCCTTGCAAGAAGTACCCTTTGCTGCTGTCCTCCGGAAAGCTCCCTGTAGCAGCGGTCTGCCAGATCTGTAATCCCCATCCGCTCCATGTTTTCTTTGGCAAGTGCTTTATCTTCCCTGCTGTAAAAAGGTGATATGCCGCAGCGCGCCTGACAGCCTGAGAGAACAATTTCTCTTACGGATGCGGGAAAGTCCTTCTGAACGATGGTCTGCTGCGGCAGGTAACCTATCTCATTTTTCCTGAGACCATCACCGGTTTTGATCTGTCCGCTTATCGGCTCCCTGAGATGCAATAGTGTTTTCATAAGAGTTGACTTGCCGGAACCGTTTTCTCCCACGATACACAGATAATCACCCTTTGATACCGAGAAGCTGATGTTTTTTGCTACTACCTGTGTATCATAGCCTAGCGATAAATCCGTTGCGGTGATGAAAGCCATAATGATTCCTCCTACTTAAGTCCTTCTTTAAGAACCGACAGATTCTTCTCCATTACTGACAGATAAGTTGTTCCGGCGGTCACATCTTTTGACGTGGCAGACTGCATTGAATCCATTGTAAGTATCTGCTGGTCCTTACTTGCAGTGTTCTGTATTATTGTTTCCGCGATCCTGTGATCATTCCCTTCAATCGTCATAACGGCATGTAACGACAACTCATCAACTTTTCCTGCAAGGAAAGTTATGGTCTCAAAGCTTGCTTCAGTTTCTGCCGAACAGCCTGCAAAAGCCGCATAATAGGTCAGGCCATAATCATCCGTAAGATAGCGGAACGGAAAGCGGTCTCCGAACAGGATTGTCTTAACAGAAGCTGCCGACACAGCATCGCTGTACTGCTTGTCGAGATCATTCAGTTTGCTGATATATGCGTCAGTATTGGTCTTGTAAACAGAAGCGTTTGCAGCATCTATCCTCTGAAGCTCTTTTGAAATACAGTCTGTTAATGTGGCAGCATTTCGAAGAGACAGCCATACGTGTTCGTCATACTCCGCTTCACCCGCCTCATGCTCATGTTCATGCTCATCAGCATCGGCACCTTCAAGCTCATGTTCGTCAGCATCGGCACCTTCATGCTCATGCTCATGTTCACTCTCCTGCATACCTTCTACCATTTCTTCTTCCTTAATGGAATCTCCAAGGACCTCAAGAAGGTTGATCACGGCCATATCTTTATTTGTTGCTTCTTTAAGGGCATCTTCCACCCATTCATCAGACTCGCCTCCAACAAATATGAACATGTCACAGGTTGATATCTTAAGAATATCGTCTGCAGTAGGCTGATAGCTGTGAAGGTCAACGCCGTTATCCAAAAGCATTGTAACTTCCGCATTTGCCGGATTATCACCAAGAATATTCATTACCCAATCGTACTCGGGGAAAATAGTTGTTACGATTTGAAGCTTATCATCACCTGATTTCGCGGATGTATCATTTACCGATCCGCAGGCAGAAAGACCGCATACCATCATAATGGCTGCAAGCAGAACCGAAATATATTTTTTCAATTTTAAACACCTCCGTATTTTGCATATTTTCGCGCACAAAAATATAAGGCAAACAGCCTCAGAAGGGCATAGTTTACCTATACGCAGTGTTTTTTAATTATTAAGGCGGACTTTGGTTGAAACAGGAGTATCCTGCTTAAATGAAGGTACAACAAAAGATATGAACAGTGATAACAGAAAAGCCGGCAGAATAACCGCTGACACAAATGAAATACCGGAACCTAATCCACGGATGGTATTCTCGCACTGCTGTATGCAGGCACAGATGGGACAATCCTCTCCCGTGCAGCTATGCACACCGTGTGCCCCGATAAAGAAAGATGAAAAAAGCATGGAAAAAAGCATCATGGCTGTCATGATGAGTGCTGTGAGTCGTATTCTTTTCATGCCTCGTACTTTTTTCATAACTATTCCATCTCTGTCAGAAACATTTTTCGCATTTTCCCTTGCATCTATTTTACCAGATTCAGGTCCGGGAATCAGCTCTAAATGCAGTATTTAAGCGCATTTGACTACATTTATATCTTCTGTTTTGCATACCCTAAATAAATCCCATATACCCTGCAACATAATTTTTCCATTCTTAAAAGCTGACATAGCAGCTTCCCTTCCTTTTTTATTTTCGTAATTTCCATTATCTCACAATTAAAAATAAAAGTATAGAAAGATTTCGAGTATAATATAATCAGGAGCTATTGGTGAAAGGAGACCAACTAATCAGATTCGTATAAAAGCATCCACATAAAAAGGAACTGATTACCGTTAGTGCACGTACTTTGGGCGCACACGGTATCCGCAAGAGGCCGGAATAAGTCAGATATAAACTGTCGTTTATAGAGGAGGAACCAAAGTATGATGAAGTATTTCCAAAAGATCGGCAAATCTCTGATGCTTCCTGTAGCTGTACTTCCTGCAGCAGGTATTCTCTACGGCATCGGATATTGGATCGACCCCACAGGCTGGGGGACCAACAGCGTAATCGCAGCTTTTTTTATAAAGGCTGCTTCTGCCATTATCGATCAGATCCCTATTCTGTTTGCAATAGGTGTCTCTGTGGGAATGGCTACGGATCATGACGGAACCAGTGCTCTTGCGGGACTTGTCTCTTTTCTTATGATAACAACCCTGCTCAGCACAGAAGCTGTAGCAATGTACAAAGGTGTAGATACCTCTGAAGTACCGGCTGCTTTTGGCAAAATAAGCAATGCCTTTATCGGAATCCTCTCCGGTATTATTGGTTCAAGCTGCTACAACAGGTTTAAAGATACCAGGCTTCCGGACTGGCTTGCCTTCTTCAGCGGGAAAAGAAGTGTAGCAATAGTTACAGCAGGGGCATCAATCTGTACCGCTGTAGTTCTTTACTTTATATGGCCTCTTGTCTACACAGGTCTGGTAGCTTTCGGAACAGCTATCATTGGTCTTGGCGCCGTGGGGTCGGGCATCTATGCAATGCTTAACAGAGCTCTTATCCCTCTTGGTCTTCACCATGCACTCAATGCGGTATTCTGGTTCGATACAGCAGGTATCAATGATCTTGGACTTTTCTGGTCAGGTGCAGAGGGTGCTGTCAAAGGCGTCACCGGCCAGTATATGACAGGCTTCTTCCCTGTTATGATGTTCGGCCTCCCCGCCGGAGCATTGGCCATGTATCACACAGCAAAAACCTCAAAAAAGAAAGCTGCTTCCGCCCTTCTTATGGCAGGAGCTCTGGCCTCATTTTTCACAGGAATCACAGAACCGCTGGAGTTCTCATTTATGTTCCTGGCTCCCGGACTTTATCTGGTACATGCTGTCCTTACAGGAATTTCAGCTTTCATCTGCACCCTGCTTCCTATGAGGCTTGGTTTCAATTTCTCGGCAGGTCTCGTGGACTGGATACTCAGCTTTAAGGCTCCCATGGCTCTCAATCCATGGATGCTGATCCCTGTGGGCCTTGTTTATGCCTGCATATACTACTTTGTATTCAGATTTGTCATCACCAGATTTAATCTTAAGACTCCCGGGCGAGAGGATGATGATGAAGAAAAAGAGAATAAGATCGAACTTGCCAGTGACGACTTCACTGCCATGGCTGGGCTGGTCCTTGCAGGACTTGGAGGTAAAGACAATATCAGGGAGCTGGACTACTGTGCCACAAGAATCCGCGCTGAAATAAAGGATTATACACAGGTTGATGAAAAAATGATCAGGCAGGCGGGAGTTGCCGGAGTCATTCGACCATCAAAGACAACCGTACAGGTAGTTGTAGGTCCAAAGGTACAGTTTGTGCATGATGAAATAAAGAAGATGTTATAGAGGTACACGGGCAGTACGCCAATTTAAGACAACAGCGCAGGTGACGGTAATCTGAAAATTTTAGTAAATTATGAATGACAAGGTACACTAACTGTGAAAATAATTTGCAGAGTCAAAAAAGCAGGCACTTTTGGAGAATTCCCAAAAGTGCCATGCGATTTATCGATATGATACGGCGCGACCTATAGGCTGCGCCTCTTTTTTATTTGTTTTTCCGGGATCTTTTCAACTATGTACTCAGGGAGTACTGCCCGATGATCAGACATCTTTATCTGATGTAACCGTTCTGTCTGTTGAAAACAATGTCCAGGTTTCTCTCTCTGCGCCTTTCTTCTCCCCTAAGTAGTTCCTGGATATAGGGGTTGTCGTTTGCACCTCCTATGGAAAGCGGCTTTGTCTCAATGTTGATGAAGATATCTTTTAAAGATTTTCCAAACATATAAAACCTCCCTTCCTGTTTATTTGGTATTATTATTATACCACCTGCTCCGTTTTAATGCAGGATGTTTTAAATACTAAATCCTGACAGATACTCTTTCCCAATACAAGGATTTTACTAATACAAACCTTAAGGAGCTGATCATGAACCTTATCCGCAAATTCATTCCCTACTACAAGCCATATTTAGGCATATTCTTTATGGATCTCTTCTGCGCATCGGTGCTTTCTGTCATCGATCTTGCCTTTCCGCAGCTGCTTCGCTTTTTGCAGGGCGGCCTTTTTTTGCAGAGCTCTGAAGTTATATTGAACAAACTATGTCTCATCGCCCTGCTTCTGATCGCAATGTATGCGGTCCGCACCGCCTGTCGGTACTATGTGACCTATCAGGGACACATGATGGGCGCGCGCATGGAATCTACTATGAGGCGGGAGCTCTTTGAGCGGTTCGAGGCATTTTCCTTTTCCTATTACGACACCCACAACACCGGTGAGATGATGTCAAAGCTGGTCTCAGATCTCTTCGACATATCCGAGCTGGCACATCACGGACCGGAGAACATCTTCATCTCTGTTGTAAAGATCATCGGCTCCTTCATCCTTCTCATGTCCATAAGCGTCCCGATGACGCTTTGCCTTGTAGTTGTGGTGCTGTGCATGGCTGTCTTTTCAATAAAGCAGAACCGTCTCATGCGCGCCACCTTCTCTGACAACAGGAAAAAAATCGCCGGCATCAATTCATCCCTTCAGGACACCCTGGGAGGAATAAGGGTTGTGAAGTCCTTCACCGGTGAGGATATTGAAAAAGAAAAATTTGACAGATCAAACATTGCATTTCTCACCTCAAAGCAGGCAAACTACCGGCAGATGGCAAAGTTCCACTCGGGCAACAACCTGTTCGAGGGGCTCATGTTTGTGACTGTGATCGTGGCAGGCGGGTACTTTATCGCAACAGGGCAGCTGACAGGAGCTGACCTTGCAATCTATGCGCTTTACATCAACATTTTCATCAATCCCGTCAACGTACTCGTGGAGTTCACGGAACAGCTCCAGAAGGGGCTTGCAGGGTTTGAGAGATTTTCTGAAGTAATGGATACCATGCCCGATATCGTGGACAAAAAAGATGCCCGTGAGCTTAAAGATGTCACAGGCGTTATCGATTATAAAGATGTATCGTTCTCATATGAAAAATCTGAGACGGTACTTAAAGGCATTGATCTGCACGTGGATGCAGGAAAGTCAGTAGCGATAGTTGGTCCATCCGGTGGCGGAAAGACTACCCTCTGCTCTCTCCTTCCAAGATTCTACGACGTGACCGGCGGAGCAGTAATGATCGACGGAACTGACATAAGGGATGTCACCCAGAAGTCACTCCGCTCCTTTATCGGCATAGTTCAGCAGGATGTCTATCTTTTTAACGGAACCGTAAAAGAGAATATCGCTTACGGAAAGCAGGATGCCTCCATGGAAGAAATAGTTGACGCCGCAAAAAATGCAGATCTTCTCGATTTTATTGAAAGTCTTCCAAACGGCTTTGATACTCAGGTTGGTGAGCGCGGCGCAAGACTCTCAGGCGGCCAGAAGCAGAGGATCGCAATTGCCAGGGTCTTCCTGAAGAACCCGCCAATACTCATCCTCGACGAGGCAACCAGCGCACTTGACAATGAGAGCGAGCGCTACATCCAGGAGAGTCTCGACAGGCTCTCAGTCGGAAGGACTACCATCACTATCGCCCACAGGCTCTCCACAATTCTTGGCGCCGACGAGATCATCGTCCTTGATGAAGACGGAATAAAGGAGCGAGGCACACACAAAGAGCTCATCAAAAAAGGCGGCCTGTATGAGAAGTACTACAGGATGCAGCTTGGAGCCATTTAAAATTCTCATATTAAAGTCTGACTTCCATGAACCGCCTAAAGATCAGCACTGTAAGGATCATCCTGTTATAAAGACCATTCTTTTAGCGCGACATACAGGCAGGACCACCACCGGAATCTAAAGTCACCGGGCGTCTGGCAGCTATGCCACTTTTCCATCAATAAATACCTTCAGGGAATCTGTCAGATGCTGGTGGTGAATATGGGTCGCATCAAACTTCACAGTGTGGAAAGCCATCTGCATTATCGGTCCGGTAGCAAAAGCACATATCAGTGTTCCTATTCCAACAGGTCCACCCAAAAGCCATCCTATATAAGTCGTAAATCCCAAAAGTAAAATACTGACAAGACCTATCGGAACCTTCCCTGCTCTCTTTGCAAGTGCGACAAGCAGGGTATCTCTTGGGCCACAGCCCAGTGCTGCGCTCATGTAGGTGAACTGCGTATATGCCATGATGAAAAGACCGATGAGCATAACCGGTATTCCGCTTGCAAGCGAATCACATTTCGGAATGACACCTATTCTGTTAAAGAGATCGACGGACTTACCGACAACAAAAGCATCAATGAACATTGCAATCCCAATTGGTTCTCTGAGTGCGATATCAATTCCAAGGATTGCATACGACACTGCAACTGAGGCGGTGCCGTACAGTATTCCAAATGTTTTTGCCAGCCCGATGTTAAGAACGTCCCAGGGGCCTGCTCCAATATTGGCCTGGATCGTCATATATACACCAAACCCGTTGATGAAAAGACTCATTGCTGCCAAGACCATATTGATGAGAATTTTGCCTGATGTCCGATTATCCTTCAGATCATTGACTTTGGAAAAAAAATCAGAAGACTTCATAAAACTTTGCCTTTCATAAATAATATGAGTTGGCCGACAAAAGCCCGCCAGTCCATCTCCGGCTGTGCATATTGTACAATCACTTCGGACACGCTCTCGCTCCTTTCGCTTCGTAGCGGTACTAAGCACGAAAACACCTCGCTAAGTACCGACGAGCTCATAGGGCCACTCAGCCTATTGTGCAATATGCACAGCCGGAACTGGCCTGGTGAGCTTTTGTCGGTCGGCTCATAATATGTAACAGTCTTCATTATAACAGCAGGGCTGATTTCCTGCCACTAGGTTTTGGGTTTGCGGGAACGACGCTGAAATCAAAAGGGAAGACGCTTGTTACAAGTCCCCCTGCAGGCAGTAATGGCTTATGATATATCAAATAAAATAACTGCACCTTTAATCAGCTGATGAATTGTGATGTGCTTTAGAAAAAACATCCTGCACCGTTTTGATGCAGGATGTTTAAAATACTTAATCAGTCTTTAGTCCAAACTTGCCGCCCAGATATAAGAAACCGGTGAAACCGTTTTTGTCTACAAGAGACATTGCGTCGGTTCCTTTTGGAATTACTACCATGCAGCGGTTTCCTTTATAGCCTTCATCGAGGAAGCTGATCTCCAGCGTTACGTCCGGTCGTTCTGCCAGAGCTTCCATTACCATCTTGTGGAAGGATATCCACTTTGCAGTCTTAATCATTACTGTGGCATTCCTGGGAGCTTTTCTGATCTTCTCTGTTGTGTTCTTGTTGAAAACGTTGTAGGCGGTCAGCGGTACTCTGGTCTGAATATAACCGCAGATCTCACACTGGTATCTTAGCTCTCCGTCTTCTTCTTCTGTTGCTTCAAATGTTTCCCAGATGAACTTATGCACATGCTCGTCGCCTGTTTTCTTCGGAGGAATGTAGCCGACAGGAACAACGGTTACTTTGCAGCTTGCCGAGTACTCTTTTCCATCAACCTTGATAGTCGCTGTGATGGTTGCTGTTCCTGCTTTATTTCCTTTCACAACTCCGCTTCCATCCACAGAGGCAACCGACGGATTCGAGCTGCTCCATGTAACAGAAGTTCCCTCAGGGGTTGTCGTGGCTTTGAGAGCCTTTTCCGTGCCCTGTGTGATAGTTGTCTCCGAAACACTAAGTGTTACGCCGGCTTCAGTTGGTGTTGGTTCCGGAGTTGGCGTTGGTGTCGGTGTCGGCGTCGGTGTTGGTGTCGGTGCGGGTTCAGGCGTATCATCTTTATCATAAGTATAGGTATAAAGAGTATTCTCTGCTATTGTTGCCCCTGCTTCCGGCGTTTTATCCCAGCTGCCCTTCTTGTAGCCTGCGTTTGGATTTGTACTAACATTCGGGATCACATTCTCAGGAAGTTTAATGGTTTCGCCATCTTTTGCAGTTAATGCTACGTTTATATCTTCTGTCGTTCCATCATCCCAGGAACCATTTACTACCTTGAAAGAAACAATCCTGGTTATCACTCCTAGCGGTGCATAGATGTAGGTATATGTTGTATCCGCAGTTATAGCTGTATCAGGACTTGGAGTCTTGTCCCAGATGCCTTCCTTATAGCCATCGCCCGGTTTTGCTCCTGCTGCAGGTATCTGATCAGCTGTAAGCTTAAGCGTATCACCCTCTTTTCCTGTCAGAGTAACTTTTATGTCATCTTTCTTTCCATCATTCCAGAAGCCATTTTTGCAAGGGGCCTTTGGCACCCTTGCAAGATGCCTTTGTGTACACACAGGCGAATCTTGCTAATTTTTATTAACGGTATTTTGATAATTTATGACGATAACGTCATTTAGATGTCTGGAAAGTTTCTGACCGGAAAAGGCATTAAGACGGCACAGGAAGACCCATTTCTTCCGCATAAGTTTTTTCTTGCAATGTGCCGAAGTAAAAAGACAGCTTCTTGATTTCATCAGCATCAGCTTATGCATGAATGACAGGCAAAAATGCAAAGAAAAGAGAATGCCTGCTATGTTGTTTGATCAGGGAAAGTGCTGCTGCAAGAACTGTGGCAGTTGGTCCTTCGATTTTTTTGTCATCAGAAAACAGAATCAAAACTTAGACTACTATCCCACAGGAAAAATATTAATCAAGCGGGAGTTCTTAAGATGAAGCCGGTGGTTGTTTGCGTTTTTTATATATCAACAAATCTAAAACGTCGAAAGTATGGTATGTAAACCCAACTCTTTATACACATCTAAAAATCGATTTTTTCCAATTCCGGATATCGTCAAAAATCTATGCCCATCCAAAAAGCCAATTTCCTTAATTTTAGATAGCACTTCCCTGCTATTTTTTTCTTTTGACTAAACCAAAATTTTCAAAACACGAAAAATAGATGTTGTCTTGCATCTTTTTTTCCATAATTCAGGAATTAGCTGTATACAAATCATAACTCAGAGAGTGGTGAGACATCTAAATTTAGAATTTTTGTATTTTAGATGTAGTGATAAAAATCCTGCTATCCCGAATTTGAATTTTTTGTATTTTAGATGAGTTTTTGAATGACTTTGAAACAATTTCTTTAAGATAGCAGAAAAGTACGTTTTTTTCTTATATCACTCATAAGGTTTGTACCCCAAAAATAAAGTGTTTTCTTTTCTGTTTGCGCCTAACCGGCTCGCGGCTGTCACGTCAAACCTGCCAATAGAATCCATGTATCCCCCTAACAGTAGGGATTTACACTTCATAGCCAACACAATGTCTCCTGTTGAAAAATAAAGGAACTTTAGTTTAACTTAATTGTGCGAGATTGTCGCCATATGCCGCGTTGTCATCAGTCGTCGAGCACGTTCTGTTCAAGTAATTCTCCAAGAGAGAAAGGCACTGATCACCTTCCAAATTCAAGCATCTGACAGAAAATTTTATATTTTTTAAAAAAACATGAAAATTTATTGCCACAGGTTCAATTCACTTCGTATAAATAAATGTCAAAACAAAAATATAATAATTATGGCCAAGAGCCAGGGAGGGAAAATAAAATGAAAAAGACTATTGTTACAAGGGTACTCACAATCGCAACCGCAGCAGTTATGTTTGCAGGATCACTTACAGCAGGTGCCTGTGCTGCACCGGCAATCAGGGTTGAGGCAGCTGATGCTTCTTTTACACAGACACTTTTAAACGCTTTTGATTCTCAGTTCTATGCTTCAAAATATGCCGATGTAAAGAAGGCTTATGGCAATGATGCTGATGCTCTCTTTGCTCACTTTCTCAATAACGGGATGAAGGAAGGCCGCATGATAAATGCAAACTTTGATCCCAAGGCTTATATCCAGGCTTACTCAGATGTAAAGTCATACTGCAACGGCAGCTATACAAAGGCATATGAACACTACTACAAGATCGGAAGAGCCGAAGGCAGAAGCCTTACAACCTTTGCAGCAATCGACGCACAGAAAAACGCAGCAAAGACACAGAAAGAGATCCAGAAAAAGGTAATAAATAATCTTCCTGTATACAGAGACGTTAACCTTGGCTATGGCCTCACAGTTTCACTCAGCAACAAGCAGCTTGACAGCTGCATCGTCTACATATTTGAGAGCGATTACGGCTATGGCGCATACATAAATGAGAGCCTTGTTGCAACATCTGGCTTTTTCAGGACAGAAGGAGCTTCTCTCTACTCAACAATTGTATTTGATGACGGCGACATGACCGAGATCATCAACGACACTCCTTCTTACAGTGATGACGAGCTTGCAGATGCCCTTGCACTCGGAATGGTACTCTACGCTTTGTCAGAGTAAGCAGGTGCACAATCTGATTAAATAAAATACTTGCAACGCAAAAGGGACTGTGAAAAAATGTTTTCTCATTTTTTCACAGTCCCTTTGAATTTACAACTTATACACATGGTCAGAAGCTGGTCACATAGCATCCGATCCTTCAAAGATGCTAATTTCTGTCAAGCTGTGCCAATTTTTTACTATTTAATTCCTGATCACAGGCTCTATCCTTTTTGAGACCACAAAAGCCAGCACCAGCTTAAGAAGGTCCGGGAGGACAAACGGGAACACGCACCATCCAAGTACCGTAAGCATGCCGACCTCTCCGCTGTTTTTCATATATACATGCATGAACCACACTGTTCCAAATGCATAACATACAGTAAGGCCCAGAACAAGTGCGGCTGCCTTAACAACCAGGCTCTTCCCCAGAAATTTTGTGGCCAGCATATATATAAGGCCTACAAACAGAAATCCTACTATATATCCCCCGGTAGTACCGAAAAGAACTCCGAACCCACCGGTAAATCCTGCAAAAACAGGCAGTCCGGTTGCTCCAAGCAGCACATATACAAGTGTTGCTATTGTCCCTCTCTCACCTCCCAAAAGGAGCAGGACGAAAAATACCGCAAATGTCTGCAGTGTAAACGGAACTGCAGTGGGGATGCTGATCCAGGAACATATTGCTATCAGAGCTGCTCCGATTGCAATATATACCAGATCCAGTACTTTTGAATTATCTCTCGTTTTAGCTACTTCTGTTGTGCTCATTGTCTTTACCTCCAAATTTGTTAGCGCGCAAACCGGTATATTCTCAGCCCGTCAAACCTTCTTATCAGTCTCAGCATACAGTTGAAAGGCTGAAAATCCTTATTCTGCTCGCTTTCAGGCAGAAAACTCCGGTAGTGCAAAAGAATATCCTCTGTTTTCAGCTCTCCATCCATTGCCATTGCATGGCAGCGTGACTGCTCACGAATTGCTTTCCGGTATTGTTTTTCAGGGATATCTCCCGGCACCGGTACATGTTCATAAAAATCATTGCAGCTCCACCCCATCGACTGATGCTCACGCACCCATCTTTCATGCTCCATTGGTGCGATACATTCAATCTCCTCCGGCGTAAACTCATCCACCATGTCGAAATCCACCTGACGATCCGTATAGAAGCAATGAATTGCATTCAGATACCTGCTGAAACTCTTTACCTGATTAATATTAGCTAATTTATATTCAAGTGACAATACCGAAAATTCTTTTTCCATCGTGGATTTCTCCACTTCGTCCACATCACCTTCATGGGCATGACGGGCATTCAGAACCACCGCAAAGTCATGCATGTGAAGGAAACTGCTGTCCGAAAGGTATATGTGCTTGTTTCCTCTGTTCACAGGCGCAATATCACACACAACAGTAATCGGAATACCGTCGGTATCAACAATTTTCTCAATGTCTTTTACAAAGCTGTTCTCCGTATTGGCCATATCGCTGTATACCTTCAGCTTTGGTGCATCTCCCTGCCGGCCGTTCTTTTTCCACTCAACACAGGCCCATAAATATGCGTCGATCTTTTCCTGTTCAGCTTCGTCGTACTGATATCTCGCGATGAGGCGGTTTTTGCTGAAATCAAATTCCACAGCCATAGGATGTAATTCACTTCTGGAATTCCTTCCGTATGCCGTGCGGTCCCAGCACTGAAGCTCATCGCACAGCATCAGAAGCCATGCCATGGGATGAATATCCATGGATAGTGTCGACTTCATTCCGGGCTCTCTCCCGGCAATCGAATACGTGAACAGATCGTAGTGAAGAAGAATAGCACTCAGTGCGTCTATATGGGCAGGTTTGAAGGTCCCCGGATGCACAGGGTTTTCTTCCCCGGTATCAATTCCCATGGCTACTGTCAGTTCGTGGAAAAGACAGAGCGTGCTGAAGTAGGCATGATCCATATAATAGCAGAAGCTCTCAGGCGAAACAGGCTTCTTCCTGAGGGTCTTCAGCAGGTAATCCTCTGTAAACCCATAGGTTTTTCCAAGCTTCAGGGTAAGATCGTGGACCATCACCTCATCGATTGTCCGGAAGCTTCTTCCGTACATTTTTCTGAAGAGCTCCTGAGCCTGAGGCCCCAGTTCAGTCATTGTCTTGATATTATTGTAAACAATGAACGGTGTGTGTGTTCCACGATCGTCATCACCGGCCTCAAAGAAGGAAATCACCTGTTCAAATGTCAGCTCAAAGGGATAGCCCACATCGTGAAACAAAGCTGTCTTTCCCCAGTATTCAAGGAAGAAATGTGCCGCTTTCCGGGATTCTTTGGGATCCTCTGCATCAGTCGAAAAATGATAAAAGCTGTTAAATGCCCTTCGGAAGTTTTCATTTGTTTCATAGATGGCAAGGCCGAGCACGAAAACGTACACCGAATGTGAAAAATGATCCCGGTGCTTCATCAGCAGAGAACAGCCATTGGATTCATATTCGCTTAGCAGCTCTATGATCTTTTTCGATTTTCCGTAGCTTCCGAAAAAGATCTCCATGAAACAGTAATATACACTGTAGGCATCCTGCGTTGCCCCGGAATCCATGAATCTCTCCAGTTCACGCTCAAGACAGAGCCGGTTTATATCCATCTGCATATTGTAGGGTATCTGGTTCGGAGCAACACTTGTGCCGCGGTAAACCCCCGTGCGCTCTTCCTCCTCTTCTATCTGTTTGTCAAAAAGCAGATCCTCACAGCTCTCATGCATAAAGCGCAAAACCGCAGATTTCAGGTCATAGCCTTCCCCTGCTTCGCAAGACAGCACAGGCTGAAAGGGTCCTGTGTCTTTTCCAAATCTCTGTTTGTTTAACGATCTCATTTTTTCAAATGCCGAATATGCCATAACCGCCTTCCTGTTCTGCCAGACCTGACTCTTTTTTCAGGCTCTGTCAATCTGCTCTGGTGTAGTATCTAAATCACTTTTATTTTGTGCCGGATTGTTGTCATATGCAACGAGCCGTCCGCAATAATCCGCCCGACAAGCTAAAACTGTGCCGGCATTTATCGGTCGGCTCATGCAAAGCAAAAAAAGGAACCGATGCCCCTGCAGCGTATCATTGTCCGTTATCCGGAGCTATAAATATATCACCGTCTGTTACCCGGGGGGCTATAAATGTATCACCGTCCGTTACCCGGGGCAATAAGTGTATCACTGCCCGTTACCCAAGCCTATAAGTGTATCACTGTCAACCGCCGGGCTGAAAAGATATCCCTGATAAAGGAGACAACCGATCTCTTCGAGCACTTCCTTCTGCTTTTCGGTCTCAACATATTCTGCCAGAACCCTGAAGTTCAGAGACCCTGACAAATGAACGATAGAAGCGATGATATCTCTGGTGCGTTCATTGTCAAGCATTCCCTTTACCAGATTACCATCAAGCTTCACAATATCAAACTGGTTGTGCTGCAGGTACTGAAGTGAAGTATGCCCCATACTGAAATCATCCAGGGCGAGGGTGTATCCAAATAGCCTTATGGCGGATAACAGCTCTCCGGTTTCTTCTGTTGCAGCAAGCTCTGTTTCCTCCGTGATCTCCAGACATATATTTCCTGTTCTCAGTTTATACCTGTCTGCCATCGCCCTGGCAAAATCTAAAAACCTCCTGTCAAAAAGCGTCGATACCGTTACATTTATGCTCAGCTTGAAGTCCTCACCAAAGCTCTGCCGGAATCTTTCTGATTCCCGGATTGACCTCTCGATGATATATGTCTCCAGGGAATATAAGATCCCGCTTTCTCCGGCTATCTTTATGGCAAGCGGCGGATATATCCCGCCAAACGTTTTGTGCTCCCACCTAAGAAGTGCCTCTGCACCTATGCATTTCCCGTGACTGTCATACTGCGGCTGATACTTTATCAGCAGCGGATTCTCCACGTTAAAGAGTGACGAGACCGTTCTTGCTTCGGAAATTGATGCCTCCAGCTCTGATGCAAGATGCTTGGCCAGTCTTCCGGTGTTTCCCTCGCTCTCGATGAGAACAACCTCCTGATTTGTCTCCTCGCTCCTTTTAAGGAGGCCAATAAGTCTGTCCATCCCTGATGAAAAGACGCCTGAGGATTTCTTTTCATTGCGAATGACAAACGGAGCATAGCATATCCCGGAAATGAGAATGTTCAATAACTGGACCACGATTCCCCTGGCTGAGCCTGTCGCGATATAGCCGCTCATCAGCGCCGGTGTTGTCCACACAACCTCCCTGGTAACCGGTGGAACGAATCCCACCATCGTGAGAAAATATGCGTTGGAAAAACTAAGGACAGGCGCCAGTATAAAAGGGATCAGCATCACCGGATTGTATATCACCGGCATTCCAAAAACGAGCATTTCTCCTATATTAAACACCCCCGGAACAAGCGCCATTCCGCATAATTTTCTGGTCGATCGTCTTTTTCCAAATATCACAAGTGCAAGGAGAAGACCTGTCAGACACCCTGTTCCACCCATATTTACAAAGGTGTCGATGAAGCTCTTTGAAACTATCTCCCCCGGTATGATCGCGGTAAACATATCTTCTGCGACCTGATTTAACACATTATTGCCGTGAATGCCAAACCACCACATGATACTGATCAGCGTGGTGAAAAGAATACCGCTGGAGTAAGATCTGTGCATCTTAAGGAAGATCATATCCACCGCTTTCATGAACAGATGCTGAAGGCTCTTAACCTGAAAGCATACCGTGATCAGATAATTCCCCACGGCAAAAGTAAGTGCCACGCAGAGAAACGGAAGGATAACCAAAAGCGCCGCATTAAACTCCGAATCCGCACCGTCAATGAATACCATCTTTCTTTTGACAAAGATCTTTTCAAACCGGCAAAAGAGAGCCGAACCCGCAATACCTGCAAGAAGTGCGCTGAATACTCCCTGTCCGCTCAGAAGGGAAAGATCAGCCTCCCCCGAGAAAAAGCCTACAAGGATAAAGAAACCGCTGATGCACCCGAGGAGGCTTCCGAATTCGAAGACAGTCCTCTTCCCACCGCCTTTTTGTTTCATATAGCTTATGTTGAGCGCTATGGTTATGTATATGGCGAGTATTCCAAGTGTTGTAAACTGCAGCATTATGATCAGGCTTCTGAGCGCTCCGCCCAAAAATGAATCCAGAAAATCCTGGTAGCCCTGTACAGGAAACCCGTTCAGCAGAACTGTGACACTACCTATGAAAAGAATGGGTATCACCATTGCAAGCCCTGATCTTATTGTTCGGGCTATAAATGATGCCCCGGTCAACAAATTTGCTTTCATCGTCAGCTTTCCTCTTTAACCTCCGCTATTATCCCATCCCAGTCCAGTTCTGTGAGCTTTCTTTCTATATTACTGATTCTGTCCCTGCCTTTAGAAGAAAGGCGATACCCTCGCAGCTCCTTCAGTAAGTCCTCCATCAGGCCATAATCCATGCTTCCTGCTATCTCCAGAATGGTCTGATATGCTTCCTTCAGGTCAGTATCAGGAATCTCCGGCAGATCTTCATCTGTCTGTTCAAGCCACATTAGCTTCCCGCCAAGTCCTCTGTACATCTCAAGGAGCCTTTGGGTATTTCCTTGTATTACTTTTGTATCGCTTCTCTTTCCTGCATCCTCAAGCTCTTTTGCAAGCTCCGACAATGCAGCTGCCCCGATCATCCGGGCTGAGCTCTTGAGCGCATGCACCTTTATGGTATAGTTTTGCAGATCACCGCTGTTGTAGTACCCTTCTATCTCATCCGCCTTGGAAGGGATGGTCCGGCAAAAGACCTCCAGCACCGACCTGTATGTGTCCTCAGATCCGCAGTTATGCAGTCCTGACTTTTCATCGATTTCGGAAATGCCCGTAAGCCGGGCCAAAAAATCAGATGTCTTTCCTGCTTCTAAATCTTCATCAGGCTGCATTTCACAATCCGGACCGGCAGTTTCCGGCTTCGTAACTTTTTCGGCAGGAAGCAGCTTTAAAAGCATCTCTTCGAGCCTTAATCCGTCCACCGGCTTTGACAGATAATCGGTGAAGCCTGCCTCCAGATACATTTCCCTTGCTCCTGAAACAGCATTGGCAGTCAGGGCAACTGCCGGCGATTTGCAGCTTTTCCCCTCCTTCCTTATATTTGAAAGAGTTTCAACTCCGTCCATATCAGGCATCATGTGGTCGATGAATATCACATCATAATGGGTATCAGCGGCCAGCTTTATTGCTTCCTTTCCGGAAAGAGCCGTGTCTATATGGATTTCTGTCTTTTTAAGAAGCCCCTTTATGACTACAAGATTCATCTCAGTATCATCCACAACCAGAATGCGCGCATCGGGGGCATGGAACAGCTCACGATACTCATAGGCGCTCTGTGACAGCTCATCAAGTCTTGCTGCGTAATCTCCAAGCTCCTCCCACCTGCTGACCTCCTGACAGATTTTAAAGGAAAACTCTGAGCCGACGCCATATTCGCTATGCACATTCAGAGAACCTCCCATGAGCTCAAGAAGCTGCCTTGTGATGCTCATACCAAGCCCTGTTCCTTCTATGGTCCGGTTCCGCTTCTCTTCTATGCGCTTGTAGGGTGAGAAAAGATTCTCCATGTCCTCCTCCTTCATTCCGATTCCCGTATCAGACACGGAAAAATGAAGAAGAATGTGATCGCTGTCTTCCTTATTATATGATATCTTAAGCTTCACCTCTCCCTTCTCGGTATATTTCACCGCGTTTGTGAGAAGGTTCATGGCGCACTGCCTGATGCGGATCTCATCACCGATAAGCATTCGCGGTATGCCTTCATCCGCCTGAACGGTAAACTTAAGTCCCTTTTTGACAGCTCTTCCGCGGATGATGTTGACCAGATCATTTATCAGTATCGACAGGTCATATGAAACGGGGATAATCTCCATTTTGCCCTCTTCGACCTTTGAGAGATCCAATATGTCATTGATGAGAGAAAGCAGCGTCTGCCCTGCGGACTTTATGTCTGCAGCATATGCGCGGATATTTTTTTCATTCGATTCCCGCAGGATCATCTCATCCATGCCAAGCACAGCATTGATGGGAGTTCTTATCTCATGGGACATACTTGCAAGGAACCTTGATTTTGCTTCATTGGCGCGGTCCGCCACCTCCTTCTTATCCTGCAGCTCCTCCATATATCTGTAGTGCTCCGTGTCATCCACCAGAGCATAGAGTTTGCCGTAACACTCACCATTGTACATGAGGTCATTTTCTTCAGGAGTATAGATACGGTCTGCCACATTGAGAGTTTTCCCATTCCTGACAGCACTCTGTATCATGGAAAGAACATCATACGGTGTATAGAGCTGCCTCAGCCTGCCCGTATCATCCCTCACCGCATAGGAGTCTTTTTTTATCAGGACACCGGGCTTTTGCGCAAGGAGTGACTTTGCGGAATAGAACGTGTCAAACTGAGGATAGATTGCAGCAACCGGCTCATTGAAATACTGGATTCTCCCGTCATTGTCCACGGCAATGACTCCCTCGGATATCCTGTCGATAGCAAAATCCTTCGCAATTTCTCTTGTTCCAAGCAGATCAAATTTCAGGATCCCAATCAGCATGAAAACCGTTCCAAGAAGCGCTCCCGGCATAGTCAGATCGTAATAATCGGTAAACCCAAAGGCTCCTGTCAGCTGCATAAAGAAAAAGAGTATCTGAATACCGAATGCCATGACCAGCATCAGTATGCGCTGTTTGGACATTCTGTTTTTTTCTGTGAGATAATCCCTCGCGACCCAGAAAAAGGCAAAGGAGACCAATACTGCATTTAAACTCATAAACAGGTCATGAACACTTCCATTGCCGTGGGAAAACCTGGGAAACATCGGATCCGCGATGTACCTGTAACTGCTGTAGTACAGATTGTTAATGCCTATTGTAAGAACCGAGATGTAAACCCCTACGTGCAGACAGATGATAACGAACAGGATACTCTTTGGGATCCTGATCCTGCACATTTTGGCAGAAAACAGAAAAAACGCAAGAACAATCCATACCCTTCCGGCATATGAAAGCTTAAGGGCCGTGATATACGCCTCTTCCGTCTTCGCATTCATTTGAAACAGATATCCCAGATTGCTTATAAATGATGCAATACAGGCCAGGAGCAGATAAGAATGTATCGTGTTCTTACACCTCATGAACACGACCAGTATCTCAACAAACAATACGCTTACCGTTATACCTTGCACCGTCAGCAATATAGAATGAATATTCATAGAGACTCCGTTTATTAAGATACAATTCAGCGGTCAGCCAGGACAGGACAGCCCGACGCGATGTATGACTGCCCGGAGGACGCTCTCGCTCAGTGAAAAACGTAGCGGTACTAAGGCGCTAAAGTACAGCGCCTAAGTGCCGACGTTTTTCAATGCCCTCCGGCTCAGTCATACATTCGCTCTGGGCTGTCCTGTCCTGGCTGCCCACTGAATTGTAACAATAAGAATTACCTTTACTCAGCCTAAAAGCATTGTACCATATTTTTATAAGCGTTATAGTTAAATAGGAAGAAAAACCGCGTTTCATATTTTTCAGGACAGTATTCATCGGCAGCATTTCAAAAAACGGAGGTGACCAATGGGGTTATTTGGGAAACTATTTAGTGGAAATAAAATTGAAATCGGATCTCCTGTAAATGGGGAGATTGTTCATATAACAGATGTAAAGGATCCTACTTTTTCTGAGGAGATGATAGGAAAAGGAGTCGCCATCATCCCTTCGGACGGCAAATACTATTCACCTGCTGACGGAAAGCTTGTTGCGTTATTCCCTACCGGTCACGCCTATGCCATCAATACCGATTCAGGTGCAGAGCTCCTGGTACACATCGGAATAGATACGGTGGAGCTGAACGGGGAATATTTCACAGTTCACGCCAGGCAGGGAGACACCGTTAAGAAGGGGGATCTTATTGTTGAAGTGGATCTTGAAGAGGTAAAGAAAGCCGGATATGATGTCATTACACCTTTGATAGTATCCAACCATGCCAAATTCAACGGTTTTGAGAAAAAATCCGGCAAAGTCCGGGCACTTGAGCCGGCAATCATATTGTCCAGATGAAGCGGCAAAGCAGACACAGGTTAATTTTATGAGTTGCCCAAAAAAGCTCACCGGTAAGAGCCGGACCTGTGAACTTTTGCCAGGTGGCTCGTTCCATTAAATAAGCGCCAGAACACAGTTCAAACTCTGTGCTTTGGCGCTTATTATCTTCTTTGTTTATACCACTATCTGGCTCAGAGCGTCAGCCAGCAGCTTTCTTTACTCTGCTTCCGGAAGGACATACTCAGCCTTGCTGCCATCCCAGTTAAGCTCGATGATATCAGTTTCTGTACTGTTTCCAACAACATCCTTTATCACGAATGAGTAGCCATATTCGCCTGCAGGAAGCTTTTGATTTTCCATACTAAGGTTTCTGGATATCTCCAGTGTATCTCCCTTTCCAAATATCATAGCGCCTGTCAGTTCGTCAGTCTTAGGATAAAGAAGCCTTACTGTAATACCTTCAAAGTCCTTGAGGGAGAATGTTCCTCTGTCAGGTAAGCTGGTGTTTTCGTTGAAATAGCTCTGTTTCGCCAGACCATATACCTCATATATACCCTGGTGCTCATCCTCGGCAGGTTCAGAATCAGTTTCTTCTTCTTTTGCCTCTTCGCCTTCTTCTGACGTTGATTCATCCTCCGGAGCATCGCCGGCTGCTATAGGCATAAATGCACTTGTGATCGACATTACCTCTCCTATGAGTAATTCAGGGTCATCTTCTCCCTGATATTTCTTTTCATCAACGCTCTCTATCACGCAGCTTGTGTTATATCTTGTGTAAGCAAGGTTCTCGTCATCAATATCCATGTATGCAAATACACCATCTATTGCAGGCCATCTGCCATTGAAGGAGGACTCAAATATACCTTTTTCCTCATCAATAACATGTATATCGGTACAGTATCCCATATCTTCATAAATGCCGTCTTCACCCATCTTGTAAAGCTTGGCATCTATCTGAACAACCGCGCCCATTCCATCAAGAATATCGAGCTCAAGATTTCCGTTCTCAGTCAGAGCTACATCGACATCAACTCCATAGTCATCATAGGTAAGATCGCCTATTGGATCAGTTACTTCATATACCCAGTCAGGTGCTGTCCAGTTGTTATGTACAGCATCAAGGTATGCCAGATAATAAGCACTCTTTGCTGTCCTTGCATAGTGATCAAGTTCTCTTTCAGATGCGCCCAGACCATCATAGTATGACAGACCATGAGCATGGCTTCTTCCTCTGCCTCTGATATTGTATGATACTGCATCTTTAACAGATCTCTGGAGCTCTATTGCCTCTTCAGATATAAGATCGCACCGTCTTGCTTTTTCAGCCATATCAGCGATATCAATCATTCCATATCGTCCGCCGCCATATCCTTCAGCATAGTTGATCAGCTGCATATATCTTCTGAAATCCTCGGGAGACTTTACGACCTCTGCAAGTTTTTTAAAGTAATTATCAAACGCCTCACTTACATCATCCATTTTACTAAGGTCAACAACTGACTGTGTAAGTATGGTCGTGCTCATGTCATCGTTAAGCTCTATGTATTTCACCTGTGCTGTGTCGCACACTGCCACACCGACTTCTTCGCCGCTGCATCTGGGAACGTCATAAATATACTGAAGCCAGGCATTCCAGTCTGTACCCCTGCCGGGCTCAATTTCTTCTGAAGCAATAAGATAATTGCAGTAATCCTTTGCAGCCAGTGCCATATCGATGGTTGCCATCAGGCAGCAATCGCAGGCAACTGCTTCAAGCTGTACATCCGCACGCTTCAAAGCCCTTTCGAAATCCGTCAGCGACATACATGCATGATTATAAAATTCATCAACAATAAGGCCTACCTGTGACCCACCGCCGTGATCCCACATAACCAGCATATACTTTTTGGCCGGATACTCCTCAGTTGCCCATGAAATGAAATCAGAGAGTGTCTGACCTGATGCCATATTCTGAAGGGGCATCTCTTCCAACAGAGTAAATCCGTCTTCGCCATAAGATATCCTGTTGGACTTTTTAGGATCAAGCGTAAGACCAAGCTCCTCAGTATGCCAGGCCTTCGTTCCACCTGTCTGAAGGACAACATTTACAGAGTCATTGGGTATAGTATTGGCTATTTCCTCAAAATTGATTGTTGCCAACCCGCCTTCACTCTCAAGATCTGTTCCACAGATATATCCCATGACGGTCCATTCGGCGATATCATCCTCATCTTTTTCTTCTTCATCGTCATCTTTTTCTTCCTTTTCGCCTTCATCGGTTTCACTATTCTCAGATCCTGAAGCGGCATAGGATGCCACATTCACAGACGACGCCAGCAACATGACTGCCATAAGCAGCCCAAGCAGACTTCTCGGACTAAGTTTCTTCATTCTTTGTGTCCATTTCTGATACATCAATTCACGTTTCCTACATAAAGCTTATTTCCAGCTAACAACTATTTTAATATTTTGTGTTTAATAATAGTTGGAATTTCGAGTATTTTCATAATAGTTTAATAAACACTTTACCTTTTTGAAGCTTTTTATCTCAGATAGTCGCCACTGCCCTCCCCCTGGTAAAAGCCACGGAGCTGACATCTTCATCGATGGGGCTTTCTCTGAGTGAAGATGATCAGGGCATTCAGCAGATATATAAGTCGATTGAAGACCGTGCGAAAATTCAGAATAAGCCGCAGCACAGGCTCATATTTCTCAAAAATAAAAAAGGGTGTCGTTCACGGGATTGCTCCCCAAACGACACCCTTCATTTAATCAATTGTCAGATTCCCTGTAGATTTAAAGATCGAAGTCTCCGCTGACGCCATCGATCACAAAGTATACTTTGTACTCTTCGGGCTTGACATACAGCTCAAGATTCTTGATCTTGTCTGCATCACCACCCATGTCGAACTGGTATTTATTCCTGGCATCCTGAACAAGTGCATCATATGATACGCTTTTCTCACCAAACTGCAGCTCAATATTTACCGCTACGGAAGGCTCTGCGCTCTTCTTTGCTGCCGTGCTCTTCTTAGCAGCAGTACTCTTCTTAGCAGCAGTACTCTTCTTTGCAGTGCTCTTTTCCTCAGTAGCGCCTGCCTCTACTGCCTTCTCTTCCTTTGCTTCACTCGTTTTCTTAGCCGTGCCTGTCTTCTTTGTCGAACTCTTCTGGGCTGTAGCTGTCTTCTTTGCAGTGCTCTTCTTTGAAGCAGCCTTCTCTTCTGCTGCATTCTCAGTCACAGCTGCCGGCTCTTTTTCTTCAGCTATTTCAACAACAGCTACTTTCTTTCTGGTCTTCTTTGCAGCTTTCTTTTCTACGTCATCCAAGATGTCTTTCTTTGCTTTTGCCCCAATAGAAATGGCCGCTGCTGCTAATAATGCTTCTTTCTTTGTTTCTGCAATTACCTTTTTTGGACGTGGCATATTTCTCATCTCCTATCGAAAAACAAAACATAAGTTATCTTCATATTATACCATCGTCGGCAATTTGTGAAGACTGTTTATCCTTTTTTAAGGCAAGATTTTTTATCGCAGGCTACAATTTAGGTGCTCCGGATTGTGCGTGGAACAGCTATTATCCTTCCTGCTCATACAGGGTGGCAAATTTTTCAAGATTCTCTCTTATGTGGATGTGCTGAGGACAATTCTTTTCACACAAGCCGCATTTAATACACTCGGAAGCCTTTCCATGATTCATGGAGAAGCGCTCATAGTACATGTTGGATTTGTTCCCTGTCACAGCATGCATGTTGAAAAGGCCGAAATACTCAGGGATATTTATGTTTTTGGGGCACACTTCCATACAATACCTGCAGCTGGTGCACGGTATTGTTTCTGTGCTGTTAAGGATCTGTGTTATGTCAGCGACAAGCTTCTTTTCAGCTTCTGAAAGAGGCATAAACTCTTTCATGACAGCGGTGTTATTGTCAAGCTGGTCTATACTGCTCATGCCGCTGAGGACCATCTGCACATTATCAAGTGATGCCGCATACCTTATGGCAAGAGATGCAGGTGTGTGATACGTTTCACCGGATGATCCGTAAAAATCATTGAATAGTGCTATCGCCGCATCAGGAAGCTTTACAAGTGCGCCTCCCTTGACAGGCTCCATTACTGTAACAGGTTTACCATGTCTTTTGGCTGTTTCATAGCAGCGCCCGGACTCGATAGCAATGCTTTCCCAATCAAGATAATTGATCTGGAGCTGTACAAAATCAACCTCCGGATGATCCGTAAGTATCCTGTCCAGGGTCTGTGCATCATCATGAAAAGAGAAACCGATATTTCGGACGTAGCCCTCCTTCTTGAGCTTTTCTATGAAAGGGAATCCACCAAACTTTTCAGTGTTGATATATCTGTCCCTTCCAAGATTGTGGAGAAGGTAGTAGTCGAAATAATCAACGCCGCAGCGACGCAGCTGCTCGTCAAAGTACATCCGGTAATCCTCTGTTTTTGTAACCCTGAGAATCGGCATTTTATCCGCAAGAAGAAAGCTATCGCGTGGAAAGCGTTTTACAACTGCTTCTTTTACTGCATCCTCAGAATGCTCCTGGTGATAAGGGTATGCTGTGTCGTAATAGCAGAATCCGCGCTCCATAAACATATCTGCCATCTTTTTAAACTGCTCAAGATCAATTGTTGCCGGATCATCCGGATCAAGCCTGGGCAGTCTCATTGTTCCAAATCCAAGTTTTTTCATATTCATAATCAAATCTCCTGCTAAAGTGGCACGCTCATGGACTGAATTTTTCCGTATTATCTGCCTGCGCTTTTTTATCAGCGCTGTCTTCCCTCCTGTTTATCACAACCTGAGGGAACGGAACATTTATGTCATACTTGTCGAACATAAGCTTAAGCTCACGATTTACAGCGTAACTGACAGGGTAATAGTCCTCATTCCTGCACTTTGTCCTGAACTTAAGAATTACAGCCGAATCACCAAGTTCCGATACCCCGCGGTATAACGGACCCTCGATAGCACCAGGGATACGACCATGCATGGCCGGAAGCTCTTTTTCAATAACTTCCTCTATCCTGCTGAGCTTCTCGCCATATTCTGTTCCGATCGTCGTGTAGATACATGTTGGAAGATCAGACAGATTGATTATCTGATTTATTGAGCTGTTGTGCAAAACTCTTATATTGTTGGCATCTACATCAATGACCCGGGTATTTCGAATACCGATTTCAAGAACCCGTCCTCTCCAGTCCTCACCATCGATCTTTATGACATCTCCCACCTTATAAGCCTTTTCAAAGATGATAAACAGACCGGCAAGTATGTCAGTTACGAGGCTCTGCGCTCCAAGACCAACCACAATTGTCAGAATACCGGCAGAAGCAAGGAGGGTATCCGTTGGAGCACCAAGAAGCTTGGCACAGTAGAAAACCAGGCCGATAACCGCTATATATCTGGTAAAGCTTATCAGCATCCTGATTATTGTCTCACCCCTTGAGTTCATCAGCCTTCCTGCCAGCTCCAGTACCAAAAGCAGAAGTGAAACGGTGAAATAAACCGTACAGCTTATCACAAAGCATTCCGTAACAGAAAAAACATGTACCCCGGTGTTCCAGTAGCCATTGAGCAGCATGCGTATAACATCATTGTTCCTGAATATAAAGTCCTTCAGAAGCAGGATAAATGTAACCACTCCCGAAAAGATAAAGAAGGATATTCTCAAAAGACTTACAATGCGCCCGGCTGCAAGATTTTCAACAAGTCGTCTCTGATCTTCCCTTGTCCATTGATCAGCCCCTTCACTGTCCGGCTCAAACGGACTTCCTTCATTGATGTAAAGCATTCCTATGAAAAACAGCAGCTGGATCAATATCCCGGCCAGTGAAACGTATATTCCCCTGCTTATGCTCTCCACAGTTATTATGCTGACACTGGCTGCTGTAAATATCAGATTTTTGTTCCAGGATTCACAGTATAACAGTTTCTTTTCACCATCGAAAAATGCCCGGGAAAAATATCTATCCTGCATCATTTCTTCCGTGATCCCCGTTCCTTCTACAGGCTCGTCCTTGAAGCTCTCGTCAGGATAATAAAGGAAGGTTTTGTTTTCGTCGTCCACTATAAAAGCATAGGCATTGTTGCGGCCGCTAAAGGTTGCCGGCAGCGATTCAATTCCGGACTCACTCAGAGAAGCGCTTAAGAAATCCGGCGAAAACAGCAGCTGAACAAATCCATTGAGGTCATTGTTCTGGTCAGTTACTATCGCACCAACATACCTGTATGGGTTTTCCAGATATGTTTTATCAATCTTTTTCTGAGCCAGGACCGGAGTTCCGGTGAGAACCTTCCTGAATTCATAGGAAAGATCATCAGGATCCGTTGAGAGTCTCAGTCCGCTGTAATACGCATCAGAAAGAAAGACTCTGCCGGCTTTATTATATAGAAGAACATGCTCTGCCCCAAGACTTTTGGCTATGATTTCCAGATCCGTTCTGGTTATCTGTGACGGATTATTTGAAATAAACCTTGCCGCCAGAGTTGTCAGATTCTCAAGATCCTTATAATATTTATCACTTATCTGCTTCTGTAATTCCTCATTCCTTTCCAGCTGCTCAACAAGAGCATCCGCTTCCTTCTTATTTGAATCAGCCTGAAGATACATGGCGTACATTATCTGGGGGAAAAGCGACGATGCCACCGAGAATAACAAGGCAAGCACCAACAAAATAGCCATTTTTCTGAATAAAAATTTTCGAAGTGATTCAGGCTTGTTTCCATCAACACTATCTCTTGGCTCACCTATGAGCATAAGTGAGTACAAAAGCTGCAGTGACATAAAGATAAAAGCAATAAATAAAGGAACTGCAGTTACTACAACTACGTTCGAAGTGATCTCATCTGAAGGAATTGCACATATAGTATATACCCCGAACCTGTCGTTATAAGTAATGCCGCAATAATAGTCCACTCCTACAAGATTGATCGTCCCCCGGAATCCATCCTTTATCATATCCATTGATATCCCAAGCTGTTCGATCATATAAACCTCGTTATCGCGTCCCTGATCAAAAGCGTAAACAAGTCCCTGGTCATCTACTGCAAAAACGAATCCGTTCTTACCAAGAGTAATTCTCGGAAGAACAACATCCCACGAGTTGGAAGCCCCCTGCTGCTCAACAAGCTCATTGGCATCATTCTCTACTACGACAAAATCTCCGTTATTCAGTGACGCCGCACAATATGAATGAAAAGCTATATTCGCAGAATCAGTACTGACAGGGTATTCGTTCACCTCTGATGCTTCATTGGTCCCTATAATTTTCTGTATGCTGGCCAGAAAAGAATTATCTCCATCTCCTAAATCACTGATATTAGTGACTCCTGTATCGACCGCAGCATATGTCACGTTTCCTTTCGCGTCAATAATATACACATTGTAAACATCCAGAAGTGCCTTCAGATGCTTCATTGATGCAGTTGAATAAACAGTATCCTCGTCGTTTCTTATGTAAAATTTGGCCATCTTGGCCTTGGCAGCAATAATCAGATCATAGCTGTTATAGATATCATCTGTACTTTCATTTGCCTGATCTAATATACGTGCCAGATCATCATTCGTCAGGTCTATTTCCCTGTTCGCATTATGATAAAACAAACGGGACTGAAGTATATACATAAAAAGAACGCAGAGCACAACCAGGACCAGCTCTAAAGTAATGAGCATATTTCTTCTTTTTTTCATTATCCCTCCTGTCAGATGGCATCACGCTGTCGCTGCTCATTTTCAAAGTCCACTGCATTTATGCGGGCAGTTTAATTACTCCTTCATAAGGAACTCATATACTCTCTTTTTGTAATCAGGAGCCGTGTCAAAAGCGGCATGCCCATATCCCTTGTACAGGTACAGTGCAAAGTCGTCCCGGTAATCGAGATTCTCCGCGATTTCCATAGTGGCATCACTGTCCAGAACACTGTCTTCAAATACACCCATTACAAATACAGGACAATCCAGCTTCTTTAGCTCTTTTGACACATCAAAATTTCGGATTGCCTTCGCCAGTA
The DNA here is from genome assembly GCA_024694565.1 of Butyrivibrio sp. Classification (GTDB taxonomy): domain Bacteria; phylum Bacillota; class Clostridia; order Lachnospirales; family Lachnospiraceae; genus Butyrivibrio. The sequence continues at coordinate 32,141 of JAILJR010000139.1, forward strand.
TGACAAACTTCTCAAGCTCTTCATCGGTTACAGTGGCAGCTGCTTCTGTAAAAAAGTCTTTGAACTTTTCATAAATATCACTGGGATAAATTTCCCGCCCGTATTCCTGATACAGCTCGCGCCTGTTCTTTTCCTCTGCAAGCCTGATCCACTTGTCAATAACAGCACTCTGCCCATTCTGTATATGTGAGGATGTGGAGGCAAGCACAAGCTTTTTTACCAGTTCAGGATATCTTATGGCTATTACAAGCGATATCATACCGCCCTGAGATGCTCCGAAAAGATTCACATCCTTAAGTCCAAGCTTTTTTATAGCAGCCGCAGTATCATCTGCCATGTCATAGATAGAATAATCTTCCGGAATGCTCATTCTCCTGTCAAACACGTAAACAGTGAAGTCGTTGGCATAGATTTTGCACGCTCCCTCTACTGCTGAACTGTTTCCGGTCACACTCTGTATGGAAAGCCCCGGAACCATGACAAGACACTTGTCTCCGCTTCCAAACTTAAAATATTCCATCTCAAACTTATCTGTCTTTACTATCCCTTTTTCTGCCATTTACTCTCTCCTCGAAAAACACCGGTTTATATCTTACTTATGCCGCCTACTGCAGATCTCATAAGCGCCCGGATTACAAGCGCTGATGGTACCCGCTCCTGTCTGCATGGCCAAAAAACATTCAGTCAACGTTTATCAGCTCATATTCCTTTACGCCAAATCCCATTTCTGCAGCAGCATCCACTGTATGCTCACCATTTCTTGTCTGTACACGCTCTAGGAAGTGGTCTCTTCCCGGATCATCCGACTTATAGATAAGGTCAAGGCAGGCTCTGTCAATGGCAATAGGATCCGTAGAAATAAGGATTCCAACGTCCTCCATGCACGGATCTTCTGCTATTGCGCAGCAGTCGCAGTCAACAGACATGTTTTTCATGACATTTACAAAGACCATATTCCCCTTAAAATGCTCAACTACAGCCGATGCTGCCTCTGCCATTGATTCAAGGAAAATATCCTGCTCTGCATGGTTGCCCCACACAATGGCCTGGTCATCAGTCCCGGTAAGCTTGCCGCCTGAATGGATGTTTACCTTTCCTGCAGTCGAGGCGCACCCTATCGACAGCTGCTTAAGCGCTCCGCCATATCCGCCCATGGGATGGCCCTTGAAATGCGATAAAACCAGCATGGAATCGTAATTCAAAAGATTCTTTCCGACTATATCGCTCTTAAGATGATTGGCATGGGGAATAGTAAGCTCAACATCAGGTCCCTCCGCATCCATCAGGTCGACAATAAAGAAGTCATTCCATCCGTGCTTCTTAATCAGTTTGGTATGCTTCTCTGTATTATTTCTCTCTCCTTCATAAGCGGTATTGCACTCAACTACTGTGCCGTTTACGTGCTCAACCATCGGCCTCCAGAACTCCGGCTTTAAGTAGTTCTGGTTACCATCCTCTCCTGAATGTACCTTTACCGCAACCTTTCCATCCAGCTTTTTCCCGAGAACGTCGTACATCTTCACAACCTGTTCAGGTGTGATTGTTTTTGTGAAATATACTTTAGAAACAGAACCCATGATATTCCTCCTTTTAGACAAATGTAGATGATTGAAATCAGTAGATAATTTGTGAAATCCGATAATAGTATTTTATCGTGTGCCCCAGTTCAAGTAAAGTTAAATAATCCATTGTATCGTTGCAATTCAGTAGTCAGCCGGACGGAGCAGGCCGCCGCAAGTGAAAGTCTGCCCGGGGTGCCTTTCACTTGCTCCGGCCTGCTCCGTCCGGCTGACTACTGAATTGTTATGAAATTGACCTTCAAAAAACAATTGACATAAGCCCCCCATTTGGAGGAGTATATATAGGGTATGACTTTTCGGATTTTGGAAAACCCGGGAAGCAAAAAACTATTTTAGGAGGTATTATTATGGCACGATTTACACTGCCCAGAGACATCTATCATGGAAAGGGGGCTCTTGAAGCTCTTAAGACGTTTGAGGGCAAGCGCGCAATGATCTGCACAGGCGGTGGATCAATGAAAAGGGGAGGTTTTCTTCAGAAGGTAGAGGATTATCTGAAGGAAGCCGGAATGGAGGTTGAGCTGTTTGAGGGGATTGAGCCCGACCCATCCGTTGAAACTGTTATGAAAGGTGCTGAGGCCATGCAGAAGTTCCAGCCTGACTGGATCGTTGCAATCGGCGGAGGCTCACCAATAGATGCAGCTAAAGCTATGTGGATAAAATATGAGTATCCTGACACAACATTTGAGGATATGTGCAAGGTATTCGGACTTCCAAAGCTGCGCACCAAGGCAAAATTCTGCGCAATCTCATCCACATCGGGCACAGCTACCGAGGTTACAGCATTCTCGATTATTACCAATTATCAGCAGGGCATCAAGTATCCTATCGCTGACTTCGAGATCACACCCGATGTTGCTATCGTTGATCCTGAGCTTGCTCATACAATGCCCAAAAAGCTGGTTGCTCACACAGGTATGGATGCCATGACTCACGCAGTCGAAGCTTATGTTTCTACAGCAAACTGTGATTATACAGATCCGCTTGCAATCCACGCAATCGAGATGATCATGGACAACCTTGTTAAGTCTTATAATGAAGATATGGGTGCACGCGATGCCATGCACAACGCACAGTGCCTCGCAGGTATGGCATTCTCAAATGCTCTTCTTGGAATCGTACACTCAATGGCTCACAAGACAGGTGCCGCATTTGCAGATCTCGGTGCTCATATCATCCACGGCGCAGCAAATGCAATGTATCTGCCCAAGGTTATTGCCTTTAATGCAAAAGATGAGACAGCCAAAAAGCGCTATGGCGTAATCGCTGATTATATGCACCTTGGCGGAAACAGCGACGACGAAAAGGTTAAGCTTCTGATCGAGTACCTTCGCAAGATGAATGATGACCTCAATATTCCTCACAGCATTAACCACTACGGTCCAGACGGACTTCCTGCTGAACAGGGATTTGTTCCTGAGAATGTCTTCCTTGAGAGGCTTCATGACATTGCAGCCAATGCCATTCTTGATGCCTGCACAGGCTCCAATCCTCGTCAGCCAAGCCAGGAAGAAATGGAAAAGCTTCTTAAGTGCTGCTACTATGACACAGAGGTAGATTTCTAAATCAGCCGGTCAGACTGATATCTGTAAGCTATCAGTAATCAGACAGGTATAATAAAAGGGGCTGTCGCACTAATTAGTGTGGCAGCCTTTTCTTACGCCCAGCCCCAAGGTATCCATTTGGAAATGCTTGTGTTCGTCTGTGGTGTGATTTTCTGCATATGGCGCCCTGCTTCGGCCGCTTTTGCGGAGCTAAACGGCCACGTTGCGTAGCGAGCGGCCAGTATTTTTTCTTTATTTAATCCTATGTTATTCCTCATAATGATGTTATATCCTTTTATCTTGTATTCCTGATATTCGCCATCCTCATCAATAACCCTTATTTTCATCGGGGTTATCTTCCCATCACGGGAATGCCGGCATATAACATCAATGGGTTTTAGTTCTGCTGCCATAATACCTTCACCTCTCCTGAAGATGTTGCGGAACGTATTTTCGATTTTGTAAAGAAGTATAGAATCTCAACATAGGAATAAGCCAACACACAAAATAATCTTTTGTTTTTCACAGCCTTTTGGATGCTATTAATTTTCTTATATGATATACTCAAATAAAGTTATCCTTTTTCAATTTATATTAATCTCGGACTGAGAACCAGAGGAGAAATAATGGCTACCTCAGATAATACTGATGAAAAATTGACAACACAAGATGATTTTTCAGAACTATTCATAAAACTCATCGATGCCATGGTTGATTATGAACATTTTTCCAGAGAGACCCTGGTTGATGTTCTTTGCAGATTGGCTCGTTC
>JAILJR010000194.1 GCA_024694565.1 Butyrivibrio sp.
GACAAAATTTTTTGCCTGGCTCAAGTATTGAAGACATGTGTACTGAAGAATCTGATATATACATAGCAGTTTTTCCAATCCAACCAAAAGGAAAAAGGGGTTCAAACAGCAATTGCGATGTTGAAAATAAAAAGACAGATACATGCTTCAGTTAGGCGGTGCAGCTTGCACCGCCTTTAATTCAATAGAACACGTTTTTCCGAAGGCATTCAGAGTCCATGCCCATGAGGAGAAAATGCAGATATGAAATTCAGAAATGAAATGCAGATATGGAATGCAGATATGGAATGCAGATATGGAATGCAGATATAAAATGCAGATATCAGAATGAGCCTTTGGCTTTGACGCTGAGGGCAACAAAAGTAATTTACAAAAAAGGAGATGAACTGATGATAGTAGCACAGTGCTTTGTGGAATTTATTTTATACAGCTTTTTAGGATGGGTGTGGGAGTCCATATATTGCACTACAGTTGAAAAGAAATGGGCAGACAGAGGCTTTTTGTTCGGGCCAATCTGCCCGATATACGGCTCATGTGTGGTTGCGGTTTCAGTACTCTTTGGACTGATTCCGGCACTTTCAGATCCTAAATTCCCCATTTGGGGCATATTTATTATTTGCGTAATCGGAAGTGCAATCGCAGAGTTTGCAACGAGCTGGGTTTTGGAAAAGAGATTTAACGCAAGATGGTGGGATTACAGCGACATGCCACTGAATATTCAGGGGCGCATCTGTGTTCCTGTCAGCATTTGCTTTGGTCTTGCAGGGGTACTTATTGTAAGGTTCCTTATTCCGTTTGTATCCGGAATGCTTCAGGTTATACATCCCGTGATATATGTAACTCTTGCACTTGTATTTGCTGCGATCTTTGGCGCAGATTTTGCTCTTACAGAGGCCAGCTTGTCAACGCTGCTTAAAGATGTGGAGAAGATGCACGCAGAGTTTGTTGAGAAATCTCAGTCCAATTATGAGAAGGTACAGGGTGGAGTGGCTTCCATCGAATCAAGGGTCAATAATGAAAAGCAGGTTATGGCTAACAGAGTAAATGATTTGAAGGAGAGCCTCTCAAAGCTTCATGCAAACAATCTTTCCCCTAATCAGCTCCGAATCCTTGGAAGTATAGAAAGAATTATCCCTGATGAAAGAAAATCAGAAGAACATAACAGAACTCATATGATGCTTTTTAAAGAATTAAAACGTATAGCCGGTGGGATAGCAGATAAAAAGGAAAATGAAAACTAACATGGAATTCTGAAAATGTGATAGTAGCGCGGAATGGGAATTGCAAAAGTGATACTTACTGATCGGGGACCTGATCATTGATATGGATTACTGCGTAGAACAGTGAGACTTGAGGGAACAAAAGAGCGATGCACAGGCATCGCTCTGATTTTTTTGCTTTATTCTTTTGAGGATTCTTTCATGAGAGCAACTATCTCTGCCTCGGTGGGAAGGGAGAGGGCTTTGGCTGCAAGAGCATCGGCTTCTTCCTTGCTCCATTTTGAGATGATGCATCTGGCGGTGAGAACGAGTACAGGGTTTACGCTGAACTCGGTCAGGCCGAAGGAGATAAGGAGTGGTATCATAAGTGGATCAGCCGCAGCTTCTCCGCACATTCCAACAGGGATTCCTGCCTTACGTCCGGACTCGATGATGAATTTTATGGAGCGGAGCACGGATGGCTGGAAGGTGGAGTAGAGGTAAGCAACGTCGGCATTTCCTCTGTCCACGCACATTGTGTACTGTGTGAGGTCGTTGGTTCCGATTGAGAAGAAGTCGGCCTCCTTTGCAAGAAGGTCAGCTATGAGTGATGCTGCGGGAGTCTCGATCATGCAGCCAACCTCGATATCTTTGTCGTAGGCTGTGCCATTTGCATCAAAGTCCTTCTTTATTTCACTGACCATTTCCTTCACGGCGCGTATCTCGTCGACGCAGGTGACAAGAGGAACCATTATCTTGACCTTGCCGAAGGCGCTGGCTCTCATTATGGCGCGGAGCTGGACCTCATAGCTGTCTCTGTTTCCGAGGCAGTATCTGACAGCCCTGTAGCCGAGGAAAGGATTTTCTTCCTTCTTAATGTTGAGATAGGGGATATCCTTGTCGCCGCCTACATCCAGGGTTCTGATGATGACAGGCCTTCCCTCCATTATCTGAGCTGCTTCCCTGTAGGCTGCAAACTGCTCGTCTTCTGATGGGAGGTGGTTGTTGTCCATGAACAGGAACTCGGAGCGGAAAAGACCTATGCCCTCGCCGTCACATTCCATGGCTTTTTTTGCGTCCTTTGGAGTTCCGATGTTGCAGAAGAGCTCAACGCTCTGACCATCCTTTGTGATGGTCTCTTTGCCGATAAAGCTCTGCAGCTCTGACTGCTTCCTGATGAACTCCTCTCTCTTGATGATGTACTGGGAGAGTACATCCCCTTCGGGGTTGATGTACACGATACCCTCGGTACCGTCGACAATGGCTGTATCCTTGTCCTTGACCTTGCTTGTTATATCCGGAACGGAAAGAACGGCAGGAATTTCAAGTGCCCTTGCGAGGATAGCAGAGTGTGAAGTTTTTCCGCCGACCTCTGTAATGATCCCTGCTACATTTTCTTTTACAATCTGGGATGTCATGGAGGGTGTCAGATCCTTGGCGACCAGTATGGTGCCCGGAGCGACCTTGCTGATATCCACATCTTCAATACCAAGCAGTTTCTTCAAAAGGCTGATCTTGATATCGCTGATGTCAGAGGCTCGCTGCCTCATCATGTCGTCATCCATTTTGGAGAACATTCCGATAAACATGTCGCAGACAGCCTCTACGGCAGCTTCGGCACACTGACCGGCTGCTATCATCTTGTTCATTTCACCTGACATAGAGGGATCGGAGATCATCACGAGGTGACCTTCGAGTATCTCAGCTTCCTTTGGTCCGATCCTTTTCCTGATATCCTCAGCCATCTCGGAAGTTTCATTTTTAAACTTCTCTATGGCATCGGCAAAACGTTTCTTTTCGCCTTCTGTATCATCAATCCTGGCGGTGTCATATTTGAGCTCATGCTCAGTGATAACACAAATGCTTCCGATTCCAATTCCACGTGAAGCGGCTATTCCTTTTATCATTTTGTAATCTCTCCTTGATCTGGTCCTAAGGTGGACGGTAGTGTATCCATCCAATTATTTCTTTGCTTATTTGCTCATCTATCCGCCAAATGCTGCGTTGTCATGAGCCGTCGATGTACTTTTCATCGAATCCCTCTGCAGCCTTGCATATAACGACAATCCGGTTCAAATAAGTAAAAAATGATTGGAACGACACGGGCGGCGGATTCCTTAGGATAAGTCTGCAGTTTTCATAATCTTCCTGAAACTATCTGATCTGACGGGCTGACCGGTATAAGTGCACCGGACTGAGCCCGGTCAGGCTTTTATCTGGCAACTTATCTGATTAATCAGTGAGGTCAGTCATAATTCCCTGTCCGCGAATTATGACTGACCGGATGATTGGATGATGACACCGACAGAAGTCCATGCCCTCGATGTGCTTCAGGCTTTTGCTGGCGGCATGATCAGTTTATTATCAATCTCCTAAGCCTGCTTCGATCAGCTCAATAGCCTTCTTAAGTGCATCAGCTTCATCGGGACCGTCACAGATAACTTCAATCTCCGCACCGCACTTTATGCATGCGCTCATGAGCATCATAACGCTCTTTGCATCGAACTCGGTTCCGTTAAATGCAATCTTGACATCAGATGCAAAAGGAGTCATAGCCTGGCTGAAAACACTTGCCGGCCTCATATGCATACCCTGTTCATTAGTTACTGTAATCTTCTGAGATACCATAATATTTCATTCCTTTCTTATAAAGTTTGTTATAAAAATTGTAACATGCTGTCATTCATTTATGAATCCCAACTTGTTCTTACTCCTGAACGGGCTTCTTGAGGATTCCAAGAAGCAGGCATCCTACAGCTGATCCGATAAGGAGAGCTACGAGGTACATTCCAACATTACCTACAACAGGGAATACGAAGATTCCGCCGTGAGGAGCCATAAGTGTACATCTGAAGGCCATTGAAAGTGCACCTGCAACACCTGATCCAACAAGGAGTGAAGGAATTACGTGCAGAGGATCTGCTGCTGCGTAAGGGATAGCACCTTCTGTTATGAAGCAAAGTCCCATAATGAAGTTTACAGGACCGGACTTTCTCTCAGCCTCTGTGAACTTGTTCTTGAAGATGATTGTGGCAAGTGCTATAGCGATAGGAGGAACCATACCACCTACCATAACAGCAGCCATGATCATGTAGCCTGTCTCGTTCTGGTTAGCAAGGGCAGCAGTACCGAATACGTAAGCAGCCTTGTTGAGAGGGCCACCCATATCTGTAGCCATCATTGCTCCGAGAAGAGCACCCAGAGCTATGATAGAGCCGTTGGACATTCCTGTCAGTACGTTTGAGATCCATGCATTGAGTGCACCAACTATAGGGTTGATGAGACACATAACAATGGAGATGCAGAGGATACCAAAGAGCGGGTAAATAAGAACCGGTTTGATTCCCTCAAGTGCTGCAGGAAGCTTATCACAGATCTTGCGAATGCCGAGAACGATATAACCGCCTGCGAAACCGGCAACCAGTGCGCCGAGGAAAGCAGAAGGAACATCACCTCCTGGTGAAGCGAAGGTTGCACCTGTTGATGCAAGCAATCCACCTACAAAACCTACTGCAAGACCGGGACGGTCAGCAATACTCTGAGCTATGAAGCCTGCAAGTATCGGAAGCATGAAACCAAATGCAGCGCCGCCGATTGTCTTGAACCAGGCAGCTACAGGTGTGTTTGAACCAAAGTTTGAGGGATCGATTGAGTAGTCATCAAGCAGGAATGCTATTGCTATAAGAATACCGCCGCCGATAACGAATGGAAGCATGTGTGATACACCGTTCATGAGGTGCTTGTATGCTTTTCTTCCTATGCTTTCATCCACTGCATCTGAAGCCTTGGCAACAGTTCCTGTGTGGTGATAAACAGTAGTCTCACCCTTCTTTGCCTTATCTATCAGGCCGGCAGGAGAGTGGATCGCTTCCTTGGTGGATGTGATGATCACGTTTTTGCCGTCGAATCTGCCCATCTCTATGTTCTTGTCGCAGGCGATGATGACTGCATCTGCTTCATCAATCTCTGTCTGGGTAAGAACATCCTTGGCTCCGCCTGAACCGTCTTTTTCAACCTTTATATCTATGCCAAGCTCTTTAGCCTTGAGCTCAAGTGCCTCGGCAGCCATGAAGGTGTGAGCAATACCTGTAGGACATGCTGTAACACCAACAAGCTTTAACTTCTTCTCTGGAGCGGTCTCTTTCTTCTTTGCAGGAGCCTGCTTTTTGCTCTGGTTTGAAGCCTGCTTTTTGGCGGCTGCTTCCTTGTCTTTCTCGGCTTCCTTTGCATCTATGATGCCAAGGAACTCTTCGGGAGTCTTTGCTGCAAGGAGCTTTGCTGAGAAGTTCTGGTCCATCAGAAGAGTCATGAGCTTTGAGAGTACCTCAAGGTGTGTGTCTGCAGCGGTATCAGGTGCTGCGATCATGAAAAAGAGCTTGCTGGGTGCCTTGTCAAGAGACTTGTAGTCGATACCTGAAGGAACCGTCATAGCTGAAAGACCTGCATTTGAGACCGCAGCTGATTTGCCGTGTGGCACGGCAATCCCCATTCCAATCGCGGTTGAGCCCTTTGCTTCTCTCTCAAGGATTGCTTTTTTGAAGCCTTCGGGATCAGAGAGATTACCCTCTTTGGTGTGCAGCTCTATGAGCTTGTCAATTGCTGCATTCTGGTCAGCAACGTCCGCATTCAGGGCTATGCCTTCCTTTTTCAGTAAATCTGTGATTTTCATAAATCCTCCTTTTTGTATGGCCCTAAGGTGCACCGCTCATGGCGTGTCCCTTGGGATGTTCCATGTTTTTCGTTGTTTGCCATAATGGATTTCCTTTATTCTTTAAAAAACCTCACATGAAATTGCAACTTCCTGAGCAAATCAGGGAATATCATAAGGTTTCATAAAGCGATGTAATGTCTTTGCCGGTAGCAAGGTCATCTGAGAAAGCTGTTGCGCTTCCGGCTGCTGTACCCATCTTGAGGGCTTCTTCGTAGCTTCCGGTCTTAAAGTAGCCTGCGATAAAGCCTGCAACCATTGAGTCTCCTGCTCCGACGGAGTTTTTGACCTTGCCCTTGGGAACGCCGATCCTGAATTTCTCGCCTGTCTCGGCAATCAGCATTGCTCCGTCGCCTGCCATGGATATGAGTACATTTCTTGCTCCCATTTTCTGAAGCTTCTTTGCGTGTTCTTCGAGCTCATCGTCCGTTTTCAGGACTGTTCCAAACATCTCACCAAGTTCATGGTTGTTGGGCTTTATAAGGAACGGATGGTATTTGAGGACGTTCTTTAAAAGGTCCTTTGTGGCATCCACGACCACATCTATCTTTTTATCGCTTACAAGAGCAATGATTCTCTCATAGACGTCACTGGGAAGAGAGTTTGGAATGCTGCCGGCGAGGATAAGCACATCTCCGTCCCTGAGAGCCTTTATCTTGTCAAAGAGCTTCTGCTGAGCCTCTTCGGGAATTCCGGGGCCCTGGGCGTTGATCTCTGTTTCCTGTGCACCCTTAATCTTGACGTTGATCCTTGAGATTCCGTCGGCTAATTCAATGAAATCTGCAATGATGCCTTTACTCTTAACACTTTCTTCAATCGCCTTTCCGGTAAAGCCGGCTGTGAAGCCAAGGGCTGTGTTTTCAATCCCCAGATTCATCAGTATGGTGGAGACGTTAATTCCCTTGCCGCCGAAAAAGCAAAGCTCTGAGGCAGAGCGGTTTGTCATTCCGGGCAGCAGCTCACTTTCCATTCTGACAACGTAGTCGATTGCCGGATTAAATGTGACTGTGTAGATCATTTTAACCTCCTTCTTTTACTTTGCAGAACCACCTTGGTGGACTGAATAACCTTCATGAAAAATAAGTTCCTTATTCAGGACTATCTGTATTTTCAAAACTGTCGACAACCTTGATTATTGTCCTGCTGTGGTAATTTCTGTTCACTTCTTTATTGGTTATGATGCAGCAGGTCTCCAATTGAGCGAAGGTAACTGAGCTTACCTGGCCGAACTTGGTGTGGTCGGCAAGTATATAAGAGACGTAGGCGTGCTTGACAGCTTCTTCCTTGACCTGAGCCTCATCCACATCGGGAGTGGTGTAACCTGCATTTAAAGAGATCCCGTTGGTTCCCATGAAAGCCTTGGTGAAGTGGTATTTTCTGATGCTTTCTATGCAATCGGGGCCGATGATGGCTTCGGTTGAGGCCTTGCATCTGCCGCCTATTATCATGGTGTTCAGACCTTTTTCCAAAAGTTTTTTTGCATGAACAATTCCGTTTGTGATGTACTTTGCCTTGGTGTTGTCTATATATTTGATCATCTCCAGGGTTGTTGTTCCGGAGTCGATGTAGACAAAGTCCTTGTCATTTATCAGAGAAGCGGCATATTTGCTGATAAGATCCTTTTCCTCAATATTGAGCGTTGCCTTTGCTGTGACACTTGGCTCGTAGGTCGTGACATCGCCAGAGCTTATTGAGGTGGCTCCGCCAAACACCTTGAGTATCTTCCTCTCATCGTGAAGTGCTGCAAGATCCCGTCTGATAGTTGCAGCTGATGCATCAAACTCATCCATCAGTTCCTGAACGGTGACTGCATTTCTTTCTTTTATGATTGCAACAATCTGATCACGTCTTTCCTGAGTTAGCATATTGCCCCCCGCTGTAAATGTAATCAATCAAAGCTATGTCTGCCTTACACAATCAGAATATCACCACACATAATCAAATACAATCATAAATAATCACAAACAATCAATGAATTTTTTATTAAATAATCACAAAAGAGCAGTGAATAATCATAAAAGAGCATTAAATAATCAAAAAAGAGCAGCAAATCATTTTATTTCGATCCTTGATATTCCCTGATATTCCTTGGGCGACATTCCGTATTCCTTTTTGAAGGCCTTAAAGAAGCTTGAATAGTCCCTGAAGCCGAAGCGCTCATAGGTCTTGCTGATGCTCTCGCCGTTTATTATGGCCATCCTGCATTCCTCAAGGCGCTTTTTGATTATGAACTGATGCAGGGAGATACCAAGGGTATCCTTAAACAGGTGAGCTACATAATATTTGCTCACAAAGAATCTGGCCGCGATGTCATCGAGGGAGAGCACCTCCTCCAGATTAAGCTCGACGTAGGAGAGGATGTTCTGGAAAAGAGATAGCTCATCTGTCCTGGTGTTTTTGTGCTCCTCGTCGTATATGGTTCTGTTGATGGTCAGTATGAGATCGCACAGACACAGATGCCTTGCGGTGTCGCTTCCGTATCTGTCTGAAGCACGTTCCTCAAGGAGCCTTAAAAACCTTGATTCCACCTGGTGGAAGGAGGCGGGGGGAAGGTGATAGATATACTGGTGAAAGGCCTCAGCCTTCTGAATGAGATACATGTAGTCGACAGACTCCCGGAGAAGACTGTTGCAGCAATTTTTGCTGATCCAGAAGACGAATCTCCTGTAGGTCTTATCCGGATCGTTGATGATGGCGTGATGAAGGACGCCCGGAGGTACCAGCATCAGATCTCCGGGTGTCATTTTGTATGATGAGGAGCCCTCCCTGTCCGAAAGTATCTCCATCGTGATATCGCCTTCTATAAAAAGGTAGCACTCATAGTAATTGTGGGAGTGGGGACTTAAGGTGGTAAAGCCCGAATCTGAGTAATAGAACACCTCGTAGTCCGAGGAAACCATGTACTGCCTTGTATTAAAGGAAGAACGGAGTTTATTATTCATTTTGCAAGTCCTCCTTGAAATAATTCTACAGCAATTTTTGCAAAGATGGCAACAAGTTATTCTATTCAAATCCCGGTGGAAAAAAAGTAAAGTAGTTACAACGAAAGCGCAGCAAACATTTATAAAATGCATAATCTGATGAAACAATAAACTATCGGGGAAACTTTAAGATAAACCCCGGGAACCATGACAGGAGGCAAATAATTATGGAAATGACACTTCGCTGGTACGGCACAAACTACGACACGGTTAAGCTCTGGCAGATCAGACAGATTCCCGGAGTACACGGAGTTATAACAACTCTTTACAACAAGCAGGCAGGAGAGTTCTGGGAGCAGGACGAGATCAGGGCCCTCAAGAGGGATGTAGAGGCTGAGGGACTTAAAGTTGCAGGCATCGAGTCAGTCAACGTTTCAGATGCCATCAAGGCTGCCACTGCTGACAGAGACCTGCACATAGATAATTACATCAAGACTCTTGAGAATCTCGGAAAAGAGGACATTCATCTTGTATGCTACAACTTTATGCCGGTATTTGACTGGACAAGGACAGAGCTTGCAAGAAAGAGAGAGGACGGCTCAACTGTTCTTGCCTATACCCAGGAAGCAGTAGATGCGATCGTTCCTGAAAAGATGTTTGAATCACTTGCAGGTGATACGAACGGTTCAGTGATGCCCGGCTGGGAGCCTGAGAGAATGGCTCACGTAAAGGAGCTCTTTGAGCTGTATAAAGGAATTGATGAGGATAAGCTCTTTGAAAATATTGTTTATTTCCTCAAGGCAATAATGCCGGTCTGCAACAAATATGACATAAAGATGGCCATCCATCCCGATGATCCTGCCTGGTCGGTATTCGGACTTCCAAGGATCATCAACAATGAAAAGAACATCTTAAAGCTGATGAATGCTGTTGATGATGTTCACAACGGAGTTACCTTCTGCTCAGGCTCCTATGGCACAAGTCTTGAGAACGATCTGCCTCACATGATAAGGGCTCTTGAGGGCAGGATCCACTTTGCTCACGTAAGAAACCTCAAGTTCATTTCTCCGACAAACTTTGAGGAGTCAGCTCATCTGTCATCTGACGGAACCTTTGACATGTATGAGATCATCAAGGCTCTCTATGAGACAGGCTTTGACGGACCGATACGTCCTGACCATGGAAGAATGATCTGGGGTGAGGTTGCAATGCCGGGCTACGGCCTCTACGACAGGGCTCTTGGAGCAACCTACATAAATGGTCTCTGGGAAGCTGTTGAGAAGTCACATCAGCGCGGAGTATGATGCCGTGACGGCTTTGAGCAGGGTCTTTTATACATAAAAATTAAGGTTCAATTTTAGTTTAATAAGGCCGGTGGGATTTGACCACGAGGCTTAAGATATAGTCAAAGGGGCCGTAAAGGCCCCTGACTTACAGAGAGGAGCAGTCATGAAGCTAAACAGCAGTTCAATCAAAAATGCAGAATGGAAAGAAAAAGGATATTTTGTACCTTCATATGACAGGGAGGCCATGATAGAAAAGACCAAAGCAAATCCGCAGTGGGTTCACTTTGGCGCAGGCAATATCTTCAGGGCATTTCAGGCAAACCTTTCACAGAGGATGCTTGAGGATGGCAGCAGCGATATCGGTCTTACTGTAGTTGAGGGCTTCGACTATGAGATCATTGAAAAGATGTACAGGCCTCACGACAACCTGTCCATACTTGTCACCCTCAAGGCAGACGGAAATGTAGAAAAGTCAGTGATCGGAAGCATTGCCGAGTCATGCATACTTGATTCTGCCCGTGATGCTGAGTTTAACAGGCTCAAGGAGATCTTTGAAAAGGACTCCCTTCAGCTTGCAACCTTCACTATCACAGAGAAGGGCTACAGCCTTGTAAATGCTGCAGGAGATATTCTCCCTGCTGTAAAGGCGGACTTTGAGAACGGCCCTGATAAGCCAAATAGCTATATCGGCAAAGTATCGGCTCTTCTCTATGCAAGATATAAGGCAGGCGAAAAGAAGATAGCCATGGTAAGCACAGACAACTGCTCGCACAATGGGGACAAGCTCTTTGCTGCAGTAGATGCCTTTGCAAAGGAGTGGACAAAGGCAGGAAAGGCTGATGCAGGTTTTCTTTCATATATAGAGGATGAGTCAAAGGTAAGCTTCCCTTGGTCAATGATAGATAAGATCACTCCAAGGCCCGATGATTCAGTAAATGAGATACTTAAAAAGGACGGAATCGAGGAGCTTGAGCCTGTAGTTACCTCTATGAAGACCTGGGTTGCTCCCTTCGTAAACGCAGAGGAGAGTGAGTACCTTGTTATTGAGGATAAATTCCCCAACGGAAGACCCGCTCTTGAGAAGGTTGGTGTAATCTTTACAGATAAAGAGACCGTTGATAAGGTTGAGAGAATGAAGGTCTGCACCTGCCTTAACCCTCTTCACACTTCACTTGCGGTATACGGCTGTGTCCTTGGCTATGAAAAAATCTCAGACGAGATGAAGGATGAGAATCTTGTAAACCTGATCAGGAAGGTGGGCTACACTGAGGGACTTCCTGTTGTTACAGATCCCGGGGTAATTAAGCCCTCAGAGTTCATAGATACAGTAGTAAATGTCAGGATACCCAACGTATTTATGCCTGATACACCTCAGAGGATCGCAACCGACACATCACAGAAGCTTGGCATCAGATTCGGAGAGACTATAAAGGCCTACGATGCATCAGAGGAGCTCGACGTAAAGAGCCTTAAGTACATCCCCCTTGTTCAGGCAGGGTGGCTGCGTTACCTCCTTGGAGTAAACGACAGGGGAGAGAAGTTCGAGCCAAGTCCCGATCCGCTTCTTGAGAAGGCACAGGGATACGTCGCAGGGATATCACTGGGCGAAACTGATCAGGAAAAGATAAAGGCAGCAGTTCTTCCTCTTTTGAAGGATGCGACAATCTTTGGCGTTGACCTTGAGAGCGTTGGTCTTTCTGACCTTGTGATCTCATATTTTACAGAGCTGATCGCAGGAGAGGGAGCAGTCAGAAAGACCTTGCAGAAATACTGCGGCTGATCCCACAAAATCTAGAAAATCAAAATGCAGGGGCTTCGGAGAAACATCTCCGGAGCCTTTTTTAAAACAATCTAAAAAAAGGATAAAGCTTTGCTTATAACCGTAAATACACCTTTACAAAGGGGCTTTGGATAAACTAAAATAAATGATAGGCGTCATACTATATTAGTGGAGGTGACTGGTTTGGAAGATTTTACCTTAACAAGCGAACAGATTGATATCCTTGGTGAGATTGCCAATATTAGCATGGGTAATTCAGCCACAACT
Organism: Butyrivibrio sp.; assembly: GCA_024694565.1. Lineage (GTDB taxonomy): Bacteria > Bacillota > Clostridia > Lachnospirales > Lachnospiraceae > Butyrivibrio. Next base: position 12,162 of record JAILJR010000194.1, read on the forward strand.
CTCAGCATGATGGTCAACAAAAAGGTTGATATTACGACACCAAATGTAAAGGTTATTAGGAGGAGCGAGGCTCTTGACGATTACGAGAAGACCTGCATCTTCGTTCAGATACATTATGTGAAGGGACTTCAGGGCAACAATGTACTTGTGCTCAAGGAGCATGATGTGAAGGTCATGACAGATCTCATGATGGGCGGAGACGGTACAAATACGTCCGGCGAGATCAATGAGCTGCATCTGTCTGCTGCATCGGAGGCCATGAACCAGATGATGGGTACAAGTGCCACGTCTCTGTCTTCATTGCTCGGAGTAGCTACCGATATCAGTACACCGGTAGTCAATCAGATTGATGTCGAGAGTGTCAAGGTCTTTGAGAAGATGTTTGATACGACATTTGACAAGTTTATTAAGATAGCTTTCAGAATGACCATCGGTGATCTTATCGATTCCATCATGGTTCAGCTCTATCCCCTCCACTTCGCTGAGGATATGTGCAAAAAATTTTTGGATAAAGGATAATATTCTGACCGGATGAATAAAGCAGAAACCTTAGAGATAAAGAAACAGTTTACACAGGATCGTTGTACGATAGACCACATCTGCGGATGCTATGTGGATCATGAGAAGAACAAGAGGCTTACCTTTAAGAAGGCCTTTCACTCAATACCTGACGAGGAGATGTTCAAGTATCTGGACATCTTCCAGCATTCGCTCACAGGCACGTTTGGTAAAAATCTGATAAGTCTTGAGTTTCCTATTGAACAGGAACAGCCCGGAGGCACTCAGGACTTTCTTTTAACGCTCAGGAACAGTGGGCTTAATGATGATGAGCTCATAGAGGAATTCTATGACAAGATCATAGAGAGCTTTCTTTACGGTGAGAACTATTACATAATTCTCGTCCATGCAGTATATGACATTCCGGGTATAACAAGAGACGGGATAGAGATGGAGGATGCATCTGACAACATATATGACTACATTCTCTGCAGCATCTGTCCGGTCAAGCTGTCCAAGGCAGGACTTGGATACAATGAGTCCAAAAATGTCATAGAGGAGAGATTCAGGGACTGGATAGTAGAGGGACCAATTAAGGGCTTTCTTTTCCCTGCATTCATTGAGAGAAACACTGACATACACAACATGCTCTACTTTACCAAAAAGCCTGACGACCTTCAGCCTGAGTTTATTGAGGCAATGTTTGGCGGCAGGGCGCCTATATCTGCGCCTGAGCAGAAGGATATCTTTGACGCAGTGGTACAGAACACAATCGGTGAGGACGCTGACTACGACATCATGAAGAATATCCACGACAATTTAAATGATATGATCGAGGATCATCAGGAAGATCCTGAGCCTCTGGAGCTTTCGAGGAAGGATGTGAAGCAGCTTCTCAAGGACAGCGGTGTTTCGGATGAGAGGCTCGGCTACTTTGATGAGAACTATACAAAGTGTGCGGGTGATGAGGACTATCCTCTTCTTGCAAGCAATATTGCCAACACCAGAAAGTTTGACATAGAGACTCCGGATGTTGTGATAAAGGTGAAGCCTGACAGGACTGATCTTGTGGAATCAAGAATTGTTGACGGCAGGCAGTGCCTTGTAATAGCAGTAGATGATCACATTGAAGTTAATGGTATCAATGTCAGGACATTTATGAATAAATAATATGCTTAATAGATTAAAAGAGTCTGTTGCTGCCAATAGAAAAGAGATAGCTGAGATCAAGCTGTATTTTGAGAGGTGTGCATATGAGATTGACCGAAGTAATCTGTACATGCTGAGAAAAGTATGTATGTACGCTTCAGTGGTTTTCATATGTATGCTTCTTTTTGGCTATATACTGCTTCCGGGATTTAAGATCAATCCCGGACATATTTTATTTGTTCCTTTCATGTCAGTTTTCTTTCTGATAAATATTTACACCTCCAATAATCAGGATATTTCCCGAAGCGAAGCCAGACTGTTCAGTATATCAGCCAGTATATGGAAAAAATTGCCATAGTAGCAGTAGAGCTTGATGTTGAAAAATCTGTCGGGGAAGCTGTGATAAGGTATCTTAAGGGCAGAGAAATATTCCGGAGCATTCCTCTGATGGTGGTTGCAAACTCGAAGGACGGAGCAGAACTTGCAAGGGAATGTGGCGCGGACGAAATCCTGATGACAACGAATCCTCCGGAAAAATTCCGGGAGTGCGTAAACAGACTTACCAGGCACTTGACATAAGGTGTATAATATCAAATTGAACACAATGAATAATGCGTCAGGGATTTGCCATCCCTGACATATCTTTTGAACAGTGTCGGCAAATGCATGTTTTGGAAAGACATTGGATGCCGAAAGCGTTATACCTTAGGAACAGGAAAAGGGGAATAGAAATGCTAAAAACTTTATTGGGCGAATTAAAGGAATATAAACTTCCATCCATACTGACGCCGCTATGTATGATAGGCGAGGTTATCTGCGAGATGGTAATACCTGTCCTTATGGCGAGGATTGTGGACCGCGGTATTTATGGCGGGGATATGGGATATATTTTCAGGACCGGTGGAATGATGTTTGTCATAGCCATATTTGGACTTATATCCGGACTTGGAGGAGCATATTTTGGGTCGAAGGCGTCGACGGGACTTGCGAGGAACTTAAGAAAAGCGATGTTTGACAATATTCAGACCTTTTCTTTTTCTAATATTGACAAGTTTTCGACTTCAGGTCTTGTTACCAGGCTCACTACAGATGTTACCAATATCCAGAATGCATATATGATGCTTCTGCGAATGGCAATGAGAGCACCGTCTTCAATGATAGTTGCCATGATCATGAGCTTTGTTATAAGCCCGAAACTTGCAAGCATCTATCTGATAGCGGTTTTTTTCCTGTCATGCATCATAGCCTTCGTAATGGGCAGGGCAACAAAATATTTCAAGGAAGTATTTGAAAAATATGATGCCCTCAACGAGAGCGTACAGGAGAATGTCTCGGCTATAAGGGTGGTAAAGGCCTACGTCCGTGAGGACTATGAGATTGATAAGTTTAAAAAGGCAGCACTCAATATCTACAACATGTTTGTGAAGGCGGAGATGAATGTTGTCTACATGAGCCCTATTATGACCGGAACGGTCTATGCCTGCATACTTCTCATAAGCTGGTTCGGAGCACACATGATAGTCGGAAGTGAGCTGACTACAGGTAACCTCATGAGTCTTCTGACATACTGCATGAACATTCTCATGAGTCTGATGTTTCTTGCCATGATCTTTGTCATGCTCACAATGGCGCAGGCAAGTGGAAAGAGAATAGCAGAAGTAATCGAGGAAAAGGCTGATCTGACAAATCCTGACAAGCCTGTCATGGAGGTTCCGGACGGCAGTATAATTTTTGACCATGTTGATTTTTCATACAACAAGGATTCGGACGAACCTGTTCTGAAGGACATAAACCTCAATATAAGATCCGGTGAGACGATCGGTATTATCGGAGGAACAGGCTCGGCAAAATCCTCGCTGGTAAACCTCATAAGCCGGTTGTACGATGTGACCAAAGGCGCCGTCAAGGTTGGCGGAATTGATGTTCGCAGCTTCGACATGGAGACACTCAGAGATCAGGTCTCAGTGGTGCTGCAAAAGAATGTTCTCTTTTCGGGAACTATTCTGGACAATCTTCGCTGGGGAGATGAAAATGCCACAGAAGAGGATTGCAAGAGAGCATGCCGGATGGCCTGTGCAGATGAGTTCATAGAAAAGCTGCCGGGCGGCTACAACACTGTGATAGAGCAGGGCGGAACCAATGTGTCCGGAGGTCAGAGGCAGAGGCTGTGTATTGCCAGGGCACTTCTGAAAAAGCCAAAGATCCTGATTCTGGATGATTCGACCAGTGCAGTCGATACAGCGACTGATGCCAAAATAAGAAAGGCCTTTGCGGAGGAGATTCCGGGAACCACCAAGCTGATAATTGCCCAGAGGATAAGCTCTGTTCAGAACTGCGACCGCATAATTGTAATGGATGACGGACAGGTCAACGGGTTTGGAACTCACGAAGAGCTTTTAGAGGGCAATGCTATATACAGGGAAGTCTATGAATCCCAGACCGGAGCCAGTGGAGATGCTGACTTTGACAGGCCCTGAGGAAACATAAGCGCCATTTACCAAGGAGCCTGATACTGCCTGCGCACGACCTTTGGGCACATGCGGTATCCGCATCCGACCGGAATAAGTCAGTTTAAGCCGGCATTTATATATAGGAGGAACATACATGGCAGAACCTAAAGTTAGCGGACCACGCGGCGGAAACAGACGTGGAATGCCAAGACCGAAGATTGAAAATCCGGGAGCATTATTTAAGAGAATAATGGGATATGTCTTTAAATACTATCCGGTACATATTGTCGTAGTTGTGATATGCATCTTTGCAACTGTCTTTTCAAGTGTGCAGGGAACGCTTTTTACAAAGACACTTATTGACAGCTATATCCAGCCCATGCTTGACAGCGGAAGCACTGACTATGGGCCTCTTCTTGCAGCAATGGGGAGAGTGGCGGTCTTTTACCTTATTGGTGTGGTTGCTGCATTTCTCCAGCAGAGAGTAATGGTTTCAGTCAATCAGGGTACACTCAAAAGACTCAGGGAGGAGCTCTTTGAACACATGGAGAGTCTTCCTATCAAGTACTTTGACACTCACCCGCACGGCGACATCATGTCCATCTACACAAACGACATCGATACCCTGAGGCAGATGATAAGCCAGAGTATCCCTCAGCTTTTATCAAGTGCGATAACAATAGTAAGCGTACTTGCTTCAATGATAGTGCTGAGTCTTCCTCTTACAGGGGTGACGCTGCTTATGGTTGCCGTTATGCTCATCTGCTCCGGGATTGCTACAAAGGCATCCGGAAAGAACTTTGTGGACCAGCAGAAAAACATCGGTGAACTGAACGGCTTCATTGAGGAAATGATGACCGGACAGAAGGTAGTCAAGGTATTCAATCACGAGAAGGAAGCCATAGAGAGATTTGACGAGCTGAACGAGGCGCTGTGTCAGAGTGCATTTAAGGCCAATGCTTTTTCGGGCGCACTTGGTCCCATTAACTCCCAGCTGGGAAATACAAGCTATGTTCTCTGTGCCATGATCGGCGCAGCGATCGCTCTTTCCGACAACATTGCAGCTGGCTTCACTGTAGGTATGCTGGCAAGCTTTCTGACCTTCAATAAGAGCTTTTCAATGCCCATAAATCAGGTCAGCATGCAGTTCAACTCGATAATAATGGCGCTTGCCGGAGCGGACAGAATCTTCAGACTCCTTGATGAAGAGCCTGAGACTGATGAAGGTTATGTACTTTTGGTGGATTCCGAGAAGGTTAACGGTCAGATTGTTGAGGCTGACCACCACACGGGACACTGGGCATGGAAGCATTATCACAAGGCTTCGGACACGACTACATTCCAGCCTATGGAGGGAGATGTTACCTTCAACGGGGTTGACTTTGGTTATACGGATGACAGGATGGTGCTGCATGATATCGTTCTCCACGCAAAGCCCGGACAGAAGATAGCCTTTGTAGGTTCCACAGGTGCCGGCAAGACAACTATAACAAACCTCATCAACAGGTTTTACGATATTCAGGATGGCAAGATCAGATACGACAACATCAATATCAACAAGATAAAGAAGGCAGATCTTCGCCGTTCTCTGGGAATCGTGCTGCAGGATACGCATCTTTTCACAGGTACAGTGAGGGAGAATATAAGATTTGGCAAACTGGATGCCACCGATGAAGAGATTGTTGCAGCAGCCAAACTGGCCAATGCACACAGCTTTATAAAAAGACTTCCGGATGGCTACGATACAATGCTTACCGGAGACGGGTCCAATCTGTCACAGGGGCAGAGGCAGCTTCTTGCCATAGCCCGTGCGGCTATTGCTGATCCTCCTGTACTTATACTGGACGAGGCTACATCGTCGATTGATACCAGAACCGAAAAGATAGTACAGGATGGAATGGACAGGCTCATGAAGGGCAGAACTACATTTGTGATTGCCCACAGACTTTCAACAGTCAGAAACAGTGACTGTATAATTGTGCTGGAACATGGTAGGATTATAGAGCAGGGAACTCATGATGAGCTCATTGCAAGAAAACAGAAATATTATCAGCTCTATACCGGCATGAAGGCGGAAACAGCGTAAAATGGCACATATTTATGAATACGTCTCCTGGAGAGGCGACCTGCCTTTTTCCGAGAGGGAATTTAGAATTGAAGACAACCTTGTTCTCTCAGAACTGGTCTATATTGATTACAGGCCGGTTTTGGAGGGCAGGGTTTCTTTGTCTTTAAGAGATGCGATCACTGAGCTGTCAAAGGCAGGAATACTAAAAAATACCAGGGCCGGAGCAGGCAGGGAGGACGAGGATTTTGCGCTTGCCTGCGCATTTTCGAAAAGATTTGGCGATGCTGTACTGGTTGATTTTCAGGATATATATGACAGCTCTGACAGACAGTTTGCGGCAGTTACATATCTTCTGGATGACGGCACCACTGTGATCGCATTCAGGGGTACGGATTCAACAATTGTGGGCTGGAAGGAAGATTTCATGATAAGCTACACAAACGTTCCTTCCCAGGATCTTGCCCTGACCTATTCAAGGAAGCATGTGAATGAAGCAAAGGACAACGTCATAATCCTCGGGCATTCCAAGGGTGCGCATCTTGCATTGTATTCAGCGGCGCACCTTGATAAAGAGCAGATGGCAAAGGTCAACAGGGTATATATAAATGACGGCCCGGGCTTTTGCGGAGATGTTCTTAAAAAGTCGCTGCTGGATGAGATAAAGGACAAGGTGACCAAGATAACGCCGGAATACTCGATAATCGGAAGGATATTCGAACCTGAAGCAGGAGAGGAGTATATAGTCAAAAGCTCAGCAATGGCACTCTTGCAGCATAATATTCAGAGCTGGCTGCTGGCAGACGGAGGAGGTCTTGAACTGTGCCAGGATCATGCGCCGGAGAGTCATCTTATAAATGATCTGATAGACCGCTTTGTTGAGGGAATGGACCTGAGCGCAAGAGAAAACTTTATTGAAACCCTGTTCGGTTCAATGGCTGAAACGGGTGTGGCTACTATCAGGGAATTTGCATCCCAGGGTCCTGTAGTGTTTGAAGAGCTTCTTATGAAGATGGCAGGAAATGATGCGCTTGCGATAAAAAAGAAATCAAAAAGGATTAAGAAATCAGATGACGATAGAAGAAGCTTCTTGTTGAGGCTATGGGGACTGATAAACAGAAGTAAGAAGGTCAGGATAGGAGTTTCGGTATTATTAAGTATATTGTGCTTTGTGGTCCCTGATTTTGCAATGGAGTCAGTTCTGTTTGCCGCTGTACTCATTATCTGTGTCTATGAGGTATTCCTGACGGTGGGACATCTTCGCGACTCGGAATGGGACTTCAGGAAGGAGCGGCCAAGGGTTTTGACCTGTACGATATTGCTTGCCGTTACGGCAGCAATAGTGGTAAAAAAGGATGCACTGTTCATAATATCAAGTCTTGCAGTCAGCATAATTCTCTTTGCACTCTCGTACCAGAATGTCATAAACTATATCAAGTATAAGGACAAGCTGCTGGACCGGTTCAGATATTTTCTAGAGGGAGCAGTCACGCTTTTCCTCGGCTGCTACATCCTGATGGCACAGAATGTTGACAACAGCTGGTATATGCTCTCCTGCGGGACTCTGCTTCTAATAGATTCAGTATTTGAGATAATTAAACTGATAAGAGACAGAAAGAAGAGTTAACTTTTTGAATATTTCTGCCAGGATCTGAATAGTTTCAATATAAGTACGCTAAATAGGGCGGGGTTAAAACCCCGCCCGTTCTTGTCCCTATGCAGTAAACCATGACTTTCCAAGCGATAACAGGTAATAACCGCTAGAAAATCTGCTTCCGGCAGATAATCTTTCACATGAAGGTGAAAGCGTATCCTTCAATTACCCGATAGCCTTCTTAACAGCCTCGAGAACACGATCAGCCTGGAAGGGCTTAACTATGAAGTCCTTGGCACCAGCCTGAATTGATTCAATTACCATCGCCTGCTGACCCATTGCAGAACACATTATGCAAACCGCATTAGGATCCGCAGCCTTAATTCCCTTCAAAGCACCGATGCCGTCGAGCTCGGGCATTGTGATATCAAGAGTAACAAGGTCGGGTTTCAACTCATTATATTTCTCGATTGCGACTTTTCCGTTCTCAGCTTCGCCAGCAATCTCATATCCGTTCTTTGAAAGGATGTCTTTGAGCATCATGCGCATGAAAGCGGCGTCATCAGTAATGAGTATTCTTTTTCCCATGTTGAACCTCCAATTAATGTTTTTTGTTGTCAAAAAATCTAAATCAAATCCCTAACCTGAATTTTCATTTGGTACATTATCTATTGTACCACGTAATTTTGTCTGTGCGCGTTAAATCGTAATGCTAAAAATTAAAATTTGATAAAGTCTTAGGAAAATTGTCCTAAATCTTTGCTCATTTCATCACCGGAAGGGTAGTATCATAGTCAAATTCTCTGGTATGTTCTATCTTCCACTTGATAACCGGTAAATTTTCTGAATTGTCAGAATTGCTCGAATTTTTAGTCATTATCGCAATATTAAGCGACTGATTATCGGATATTGGGATACTTTTTCTAATTATATCACCTTCAGCACCCGAATTGTAGCCTGAATTTACAGCTGCAACAAAAGCGTTGCCCTCATGGGATGCCCTCGTGTAAGCCTGTTGTCTGTCAAGGAGCTTTTGGCTGAGATTGTAGTCTGCCTTGGAGCTTGACAGTGAGAGAGCAGCGAAGGAAACCATTGTCAGGACTGTAAAGATGAGCATTATTGAAGCGCTTCCGATATGTGATCCGCTGTTATGTCTGCTCATTTCAGTTCTCCTTTCCAAGGTAGAGATCTACCTTCTCTTCAAGAATACAAAAGTCCCCGGCATCTGCAATGGAGGATATGTTTTCGGAAAGGTTTCTCACATCAAGAATTGCAATACTGCCTACTGCAGCCTTGCCCTGATAGTCGATATCATACCCGGAAACATCGGAATAAACCTCAGCGGCATCCTTTATATCCACCTCCAGGATTGCTTCGTATGAAGCATCGGAAAGCTTGTCGTCAACTATTTCCCAGTCATTGTCAAAAAACAGAACGATGCTCCCGCCTTTTTTTGCGTTTTCAGGATCGTTTTCTGTCAAAAATGCATCGGGGTAGAGCGCTGAAATCTCGCGGACATCCCCTTTTTTGCCGGTAAAAACTTCGCCGAGATTCTGGGACCACATTGCGGCATTTGTCATGTTCCTGGCATTTTCAGACAAAAGATGGGCAGAGGTAAAAAGCCTTACACAGACTGCTGCGGAAAGGGAAAAGAAAAATATGACCATTATAAGTTCCATAAGGAACAGACTTAATTTTGAACCTCTTGAAGGCATATTATCCTGCTTTTTCGCTCCTTCTTGTCAGATATAAAGAATACTGGGTGCCGTCGGGCAAAACGATGACGGCATTGAACATGTTGTCTGAAACCTCTGTAATGATGAAGTCGTTTACTGTCATGATGGCCTGACCCGACTGAGGGTAGAAGTTCTCAAGATCTTCTCTGGCATACAGCTCCATCAGGTTGTTGTCATAGTTGTAGATATAGGTATTGTAAAGAACATCTCCGACTTCCTCTGTCATTACCAGGGCGTCTTCACCGAATATCGATTCCACATGGATGGCGCCGTTCTCATCAGCCTGGCGCAGCTTTTCCGTGATGTATGCAAACGCCACGCGGTGGGAATAATTGGTCTCCATGGTCTTGGTGTTCCTTTTATATATCCCGGCGCCCAGTGCTATGACGGACAGGGATGACAGGAGAAACAGCAGCATAAGGCAGATGACAAACACGCTGTCTATTATGTGATTTTTTCTCTGCTTTACATCCATAAATTACCTCTTGATCACGGTGTAATCGGGATAAAGATTTTCAGCTATTGGCTGGTAGTCAACAAAGAAAATATCCTTGTCCCAGGTAAGACCGTAATGCTGTTCCATGTATTCCAGATTTTCCGGGTATGCACCCTCTATGGAGTAGCACTGCACTATATCTCTTTCAATGGCGTTTTCCAAAGCCTCCTGCTCCTTTTCAATTGAGCTTTTGCCGAAGCTTTCAATGGCCATAATGAAGAAAAAGACTATGAGTGCAAATATGACTACGGAGGCTATTTTGTAAAAACCATCCGGGAGGGTGAACTTCTTTTCATTGTCCAGTCTGTTTGACATAATCTGCTTTCCTTAACCAATGGTTGACATGATGCCCATGAGAGGCAGTATTACTGACAGAAGAACCATTCCCACGATGAGGGAAAGAATGATAACAAGTGTAGGCTCAATAACCGAGATGAGAGAGTAGATACGCTTTTCCGTGTCCTTTTCAATCCTCTCCGAGACCTGCTTCATTGACTGGTCCATGGAACCTGACTGAAAGCCGACCATTATCATTCTTGAGTAAAAAGAGTTGAATATCCCTGATTTATCAATGGCTTCAGGGAAGCTGTCGCCGTCGAGAATAAGATTTCTGCAGTTCTCGATCTTTTCCTTCATTGTATCGCTGGAAGCCAGCTTCTGAACCAGAGAGAGTCCCTCAAAGGTATCCATTCCGCTGGAGAGGGTCAGGACCATACCGTTTGCAAAGCGCTCTGTCTCAATGTCCAGCATGAGCCTTTTTGTCATGGACAATTTCTGCATGAGCTTTTTGAAGTTCTCTTTTCCGTTAGGTGCGGCGAAAAAGTAGAGAAAGAGGACTGCGGCCACCACCAGGAGAACAACAAGGACTACCGAATATCTGTTGAGTGCATTTCCCAAATTCAGCAGGGACTGGGCAAAGCCGCTCATGGTTGTTCCAAGCTGTGTAAAAACCTGCTGGAAGATGGGAAGAACCTTTGTTACGAGTACCAGTACAACAATAAGCATCATGAAGACCATGATAAGTGGATAGCTGACTGCACTCTTGATGCTGCTTTCTATGTTTTCCTCCCGGTCGTAGTAGTCGGACAGGGATTCCATTACGGTGTCCATGTTTCCCGACTCCTCGCCGATGGCGGCCATGTGTATTACATAATCAGGGAAGACACCGCTCATTTCAAGGGCAACATGAAATGTCTCACCGCTGTGAAGAACCTGACTTAAGGATTTCAGGATTTCTTTGCCGGAGCTGTCCTTTGTATCCTTCTCAAGTATGTCAATGCCGTCCATCGGAGTAATGCCGGCTTTCAGAAGAAGGGACATCTGTTTGCAGAAGGTTGAGATTTCAGAACTTGTCAGTTTTTTGGGTTTTGCTATGCTGCTCATATAGCCTCCAGTACTGTTTATGGTTAATATACGTATTTTACTGCGTAATTGGAGCCGTCTCCGATAAAGGATTTGAGGGCTTCATTCTTCAAATTGGATGCAAAGGTCGGGTCCATAAGTGACCAGTCGGTTCCGTCAAACTCGATCATGCCGTTGACCCAGCCGATGTCATCGATGTAGGTTGAGAGCCAGGCGTGATAGGCGGTTCCGGCGTAGCCGATCTCCATCCTGGTGGGTATGCGCTGGGAGCGGAGCATTGCGGTCATGAGCGCCGAATAATCAAGACATATGCCTGTCCTTGTCTCCAGCACTTCATCTATGTCAGGAAGATATCCGCTCTCAACTGTTTCTGCTTCCTCGTGGTCATAGGTGATATTGGATATGAGATAGTTGTAGATGGCTGATACGACCTCAAGGTCATTGTTGCAGGTATAGGCAAGCTCGGATCCAAACTCAATGGCACTGGAATCAGAAGTGAAATTACAATACTGGTTCGGGTAGAGGAAGGGCAGATAGTCATTTGAGAGATTAACGTCTACCATCTGGGAAAAGACCTGTGAATACCTGGTAGCTTCGATGTTCTCAAATACATTGATCATATATTCGCCATTTCCTGCCTGCAGTGGGAACACCTCATCGGTAGGAGCTGATGTTGTCAGATTATACGTATAGCGGGTCTGATCGGGACCGGTTATCTGAAGCTTGACCTTGGGACATGTCCCCGTATACTTAATGACCACATAGCCCTCAGAAATATTTGATGCATCAAGATGGGCGAACTCATTCTCATAAACAGTCTCGCCGCTTGCTACGGGCACAAGACAGACAGGAGTATTATCCCTGCTCCCCTTAACTCTGGGCCCTGCTTCCTGTGCGTTACTTTCTTCATTTGCGGCACCTGCCTGCATGGCACCTGCAGACCTGTCACTGCCGGCCTTGCCATCGGCATCGCCGCATCCAAACAGGACCGGAACCATAATCCCGGCAACAAGCACAAGAGCCCTGTATGAACTTTTCCACCTGCCTGCTCTTTTCATAAAGCCTCACAAAACATTTCAAAAAATTCACTACACTATATATTACTATAAAAAAGAACTATATTAAAGCAACCTTGTAACAGAATTATAATCTGACCGAATCCCTGACTGTATTAAAAAAAGGATTAGCTAACGTTACTTCATTTTATGTTATACTTATTATGTATTTTTTATATAGAAACAAAGGCGGGGATAACAATGAGGTTGCCGTTTCATCTTAAATTCAAAAATAGTCTTGCTGCAGTGATCATATTTGTGATGGTAGTAATCATCCTGAAGCCTCTTTTCGTACATGCGCAAAAAGAGGACTATAAGACAGTCAGGGTGGGCTGGTATGAATCCAATTATTGTTATACCGATAAATTCGGAAGAAAAAACGGTCTTGCCTACGAATATCAGTGCAAGATAGCAGCATATGCCGGCTGGAGATACGAATATGTCGAGGGAAGCTGGCCTGAGCTTCTTCAGAAGCTGAGGGATGGAGAGATTGATCTTTTAAGCGATGTCTCCTATACCAAGGAACGTGCGAAGGAAATTTTATATCCAACCCTTCCGATGGGGCAGGAATCCTACTATATTTATGTTACTCCCGATAACACTGAGATAACGATTGATAACATTGAATCCTTCAACGGAAAGAAATGCGGTGTAAACCGGGGAAGCTTTCAGGAGGACCTTTTGTCGGCATGGGCTAAGGAACATGACGTGGATATCGAGATTGTTGAAATGGATACCACTTCTGTTGAAGAATCTCTGGCAATGCTCAAGAGCGGAGAAATAGATGCCTATTGTGCCATGGACACCTACGGCGGAAGACAGGAGTGCTCTCCGGTCTGCAAGATAGGAGCTTCAGATTATTATCTGGCTGTCAGCAGTCAGAAGGAGGATCTTTTGAATGATCTGAATGCTGCGCTCGTCAGAATACACAACGAGGATCCCTACTATAATCAGAAGCTGTATGAGAAGTATATCTATTCAGTCAATTACAGTGCTTTTCTGACACCTGATGAGAAGAAATGGGTGAACGGGCACGGAGCTATCAGGATTGGTTTCAGGGATAATTATCTTCCGTACTGTGATGCTGTTGACGACTCCGGGGAACTTACAGGAGCTTTGAAGGAATATCTGGAACGGGCATCAGCGTGTATGCTCAATGAGAAAATTGATTATCTGACCACAGGCTATCCTTCCGCAGAAGAGGCTATACAGGCCATGGAAAGTGGCGAAGTGGATGCGGTCTTCCCGGTTCAGATAGGTCTGTATGAGGCGGAGGACAAGGGGATTCTGGTGACAAATCCGCCAATGCGGTCTGAGATATATGCTGTTGTCAGAAAAAAAGGCGGCAAGGATATTTCATCGGATGATGATGTCCGCGTGGCTGTAAACACAGGAAATACCAGCTTTGAAACCTTTATTATGGATAATTACCCGGACTGGAAAATAAGCTATTATGATGACAGCGAGGCGTGCTTTGAGGCTGTTGCTGCAGGACAGGCAGACTGTATGTTTGTCAGCAGCTACAGGATCAACCAGACGGACAGGCAGAGAAGCAGCTATGATCTCTCGCTTATCGCCACAGGAAAATATATTGATTTTTCGTTCGTGGTTCCCAAAGAGGATATTGAGCTATATTCGATCCTGAATAAATCTGTCAGTCTGATAGGTGATAATGATGCCAGTTCAGCGCTTTCCAAATATGCATTCATCAAGGAGAGAGTTACTTTCGCGCAGTACATGATGGATAACAGAGAAATTGTTATCGCCGTTGTTTCTGTTATATCGATCATCATACTCCTTCTGATGATCTTAAAGCTTCAGTCTGACAAGAGAGCTGCAGAGAGGCAGAAGCTCATTACTGCAACAGAGTATGATCATGTTACCAGGCTGTACAACAGAAGCTTTTTCTACGAGTATGTTAACCGGATAAACAAAGAGCATCCGGATTACCACTACGATGCCATTGCCCTCAATCTCGACCAGTTTCATGCCGTGAACGCATTGAACGGATGGGCGTTTGGAGACAAGGTGCTAAAGGCCATGGGAGAGGAGATAAAGTCATACCTGGATGAGTCATCAGGTATCGCCTGCAGGTCACAGGCTGACAGATTCAGCATTTACTGCAAAAGAAGTGACAACTATCAGAACCTTTATGACCGTTTACAAAGAAGGATAGATGCGCTTTCTATCAACGTGAATATCTCTCTGAGAATGGGAGTCATGCATTACCAGGAGGGAATAGATCCCGTTCAGCAGTTTGATCATGCAAGAACTGCCTGCAACATGGTCAGGGGAGGTCATACCTCCAAGATCATGGTATTCAATGAGGAGATGAGAAATGAGGAGCTTCGGGACCAGAGGCTTTTGAATGACCTTAGAAGAGCTCTTGATGAGCATGAATTTCTGGTTTACTTCCAGCCAAAGTTTGATGTAAAGAGCAATCCTCCGAAGATATGCAGTGCGGAAGCGCTCGTTCGCTGGCAGCATCCTGAGCTTGGCCTGATACCGCCGGGAGATTTTATACCGCTGTTTGAAGACAACTGCAAGATAAATCTTCTGGACCGCTATGTATGGAAAACTGTCGCAGAGAAGCTGGCATTCTGGAGGGATAAGTATGGAGTGACGGTACCTGTATCTGTCAACCTCTCCAGACTTGATGTATTTGATCCTGAGCTTGAGACGGTAATATCTGATATCATCACGTCTAACGGGATTGACAGAGGAATGCTGGATCTTGAGGTTACCGAATCCGCTTACACAGACAATGCGGACAAGGTCATCAGTGTGGTAAGTAACCTTAGACGGCAGGGCCATCATATTGAGATGGATGATTTCGGAACGGGTTATTCGTCTCTTAGCATGCTCTCGTCCATGCCTGTAGATATTCTGAAGCTGGACAGATCCTTTATCATGAATCTTGAAAATAATCAGGATGATGCCCGCCTGACAGAGCTCATTCTTGATATAGCAAGGGGACTTAACGTTGATGTTGTTGCCGAGGGCGTTGAGACAGAGGGACAGCTTCAGTTTCTGATGAGCAGGGGCTGCGGTATGGTTCAGGGATATTACTTCTCGCCTCCTATACCGGCCTCGATGTTCGAAGAAAAGTATATTGCGAATACAATTGGATAAAACGAAGAATAACAGGAACAGCCGGCTTTCGCCGGCTGTTCTTTCGTTATTTGTATGGATCATTTTGTTCATTTCATTGATAACCGTCCGTTTTACGACTGACACCTAGAGCCTGTGTGGGATGGGAGTGCGGTTTTTGAAGGTGAAATATTCGGTGAAGCCAAGGGACAGGGCTATATCGCGCATTCTTTCAAAGCCGGAGGCTATTGACTGCGGGGCGTGGGCGTCGGAGCCGAAGGTTATGAGCTTTCCGCCAAGATCTTTGTAGCGGCCAAGGACATCGGGGTGAGGATTTGGCATGCCCGAAGGGTTTGAGAACAGGACCTTGCCGTTTACGTCAAGCCCCTTGTCATGAGCAATAAGGTGCTTCAGGATCCGGTCTATCTGAGCGGAGTAGCGCTTATAGGAATACGTATTGGTATTGCCCGGCTCGTATCTGTTTATGTAGTCGAGGTGTCCAAGGACGTCGTAGTCGTCGAATAGACACAGGTTATCATAGGTCTGCTCAAAGAACCTGTTGTAGATCTTATCGTGGTCGTCCTTTTCCCAAAATGAGGGATAGTAGGGATCCTCTTTATCCACCAGATGCTCCGAGGCAATGATGAAGTCAAAACCGTATTTTTTGACCACAGCCTTATTCTCTGAGGCAACCTGTGGCTGAAGACCTATCTCAATTCCATGTCTGACGGCAATTTTTTCTTTATATAATGTGCGGCAGTGCATTACCTCATCACGGTATGCATCAAGATCCGGAGTAAAAGGCTCCGGCGGCAGGTCGTAAATATCCGGAAAATCCAGGTCAAGATGCTCGGTAAAGCATATTTCATCAAGCCCCTTTTCTATTGAACTCTCTATCATGTCCTCCATGGGAGCAGTACTGTCGCCTGAATGGTGTGTGTGCATGTGGTAGTCTGCAGTTATCATTAGTGATTTCCTTTCTGAATATGAAGCCGGCAGCTGAATTGCAGAATTTCAAGACAGCTCTGTGCTGTAAATATGTTACAGTAAATGGGGAAAAAAGACCATAGTCAACAAAATTTTATAATTTGCTTGATTTATGGCTTAAATTCGATTAGAATTGTATGTGCTGATAAAAAATTATCAATTCGCATTTTTGGTAATAAGTCAACAATCACAAATTTCATTTTAGGAGGACTTAAAATGGCAGTAAAAGTAGCAATCAATGGTTTTGGACGTATTGGACGTCTTGCTTTCAGACAGATGTTTGAGCATGAGGGAACAGAAATCGTAGCTATCAACGATCTTACAGATCCCAAGATGCTTGCACACCTTCTTAAGTATGACTCTTCACAGGGCAAGTACAAATATGCTGACTCTGTATCTTACGGCGATGACTCCATCACAGTAAATGGCAAGAAGATCACAATCCACAAGGAAGCTGATGCTAAGAACCTTCCTTGGGGACAGATCGGTGTAGACGTTGTTCTTGAGTGCACAGGATTCTACACATCAAAGGCTAAGGCTCAGGCTCATATCGATGCCGGCGCTAAGAAGGTTGTTATTTCTGCTCCTGCAGGAAATGATCTTCCTACAATCGTATATAATGTTAACCACGAGACACTTACAGCTGATGACAACATCATCTCTGCTGCATCATGCACAACAAACTGCCTTGCACCTATGGCTAAGGCTCTTAACGACTTTGCACCTATCCAGTCCGGTATCATGGCAACAATCCATGCTTACACAGGTGATCAGATGATCCTTGACGGACCTCAGAGAAAGGGCGACCTCAGAAGAGCACGTGCAGGCGCTGTTAACATCGTTCCTAACTCAACAGGTGCTGCAAAGGCTATCGGCCTTGTTATCCCTGAACTCAACGGCAAGCTCATCGGCGCTGCTCAGAGAGTACCTGTTCCTACAGGTTCAACAACTCTTCTTTTCGCAGTTGTTAAGTCTGACAAGGAGATCACAAAGGATTCTATCAACGCAGCTATGAAGGCAGCTTCAGATCCTGAGACATTCGGATACAACGAGGATGAGATCGTTTCTTCTGATATCGTTGGAATGACATTCGGATCACTCTTCGATGCTACACAGACAATGGTTACAGCTATCGGCGATGGCCTCTATGAGGTTCAGGTTGTTTCATGGTATGACAACGAGAACTCTTACACATCACAGATGGTTAGAACAATTAAGTACTTCGAGAAATTCGTTAAGTAATTGATCCTTTTAAGAGGTCCGGTCCTAATGGACCGGACCTCTTTTTTAAAACAAAAATGCTAGGAGGGAAATACTAATGGCTTTAAACAAGAAATCAGTTGATGACATCAACGTAAAGGGAAGAAGAGTACTTGTTCGCTGCGACTTCAACGTACCTTTAAAGAACGGCGAGATCACAGACGATACAAGAATCGTTGCAGCTCTTCCTACTATCAAGAAGCTTATTAAGGATGGCGGAAAGGTTATCCTCTGCTCACACCTTGGCAAGGTTAAGAACGGCCCTAACGAGGGTGAGTCACTTGCACCTGTTGCCAAGAGACTTTCAGAGAAGCTTGGCAAGGACGTTAAGTTCATCAGCGATTACAACGTAACCGGCGCAACAGCAACCGGAGCTGTAGAGGCTATGAAGGAAGGCGATGTTATCCTTCTTCAGAATACCCGTTTCAGGGGCAAGGAGGAGACCAAGCCCCAGGAGGCAGGAGATACTTTTGCAAAAGAGCTGGCTGACCTTGCAGATGACTATGTATGCGATGCTTTCGGCTCAGCTCACAGAGCACACGCTTCAGTAGCCGGTGTTACAAAGTTCATCACAGAAAAAGGCGGCACAAATGCTGTTGGATACCTCATGCAGAAGGAGATCGACTTCCTCGGAAATGCAGTTGAGAATCCTGTAAGACCTTTCGTTGCCATCCTCGGCGGAGCAAAGGTAGCAGATAAGCTCAATGTTATCAATAACCTCCTTGAGAAGTGCGATACACTTATCATCGGTGGCGGTATGGCATTTACATTCCTTAAGGCTCAGGGCTATGAAGTTGGTAAGTCACTTGTAGATGACACCAAGCTTGATTACTGCAAAGAGATGCTTGAAAAGGCTAAGGAAAAGGGCAAACAGATCCTTCTTCCTGTAGATACGGTAGTTGCAGCAGGCTTCCCGGATCCTATCGACAATCCTGACATCAAGACACGTATTGTTGATTCAACAGCTATTCCTTCAGATATGGAAGGTCTTGATATCGGAACCAAGACACGTGAGCTCTATGCAGACGCAGTTAAGACTGCCAAGACAGTTGTCTGGAACGGACCTATGGGTGTATTTGAGAACCCTGTTCTTGCAGAAGGAACAAAGGCTGTTGCAAAGGCTCTCGCAGAGACAGAAGCAACAACGATCATCGGCGGCGGCGACAGTGCTGCAGCTGTTAACCAGCTCGGTTTTGCAGACAAGATGAGCCACATCTCAACAGGTGGCGGAGCATCCCTCGAGTTCCTCGAAGGCAAGGAGCTTCCCGGCGTAGTTGCAGCCGACGATAAGTAATTATCGGGCGAAGCTTTTTATACCGGTGAATTTAGTTCTTGTTAGGGCATGGCCCGAGAGAAGAACTTCTATTTTTGAAATAAAAAGGAGAATGAAATGTCACGTAGACGTATAATTGCTGGAAACTGGAAAATGAATAAAACTCCCAGTGAGGCTGTTGCTCTCTGTGAAGAGCTTAAGGATCTTGTAAAGAATGATGACGTGGATGTAGTTTACTGCGTTCCTGCTATCGATATCGTACCTGTAGTAGAAGCTGTAAAGGGCTCAAATGTACATGTAGGTGCCGAGAACTTCTACATCGAGGACAAGGGTGCTTTCACAGGCGAGATCTCAGCTCCTATGCTCAAGGATGCAGGTGTTGAGTACATCATCATCGGACACTCAGAGAGAAGAGATATTTTTGGTGAGAACGATATCCTCATCAACCAGAAGGTTAAGAAGGCTTTTGCTTCAGGACTTAAGCCCATCCTCTGCTGCGGTGAGTCACTTACACTTCGTAAGGCCGGAACATACAAGGAGTGGATCGAGAGACAGATCACATGGGATCTTGACGGCGTAACAGCAGATCAGGTAAAAGAGCTGGTTATCGCATACGAGCCTATCTGGGCAATCGGAACAGGCGAGACAGCAACATCTGACCAGGCTGAGGAGGTTTGCGGACTCATCCGTGGCCTCATCGCCAAGATGTATGATCAGGCCACAGCTGATGCAGTACGCATCCAGTACGGCGGATCAATGAATGCCGGAAATGCTGCAGAGCTTCTTTCAAAGCCCAACATCGACGGCGGCCTCATCGGCGGCGCCAGCCTCAAACCCGACTTCGGCAAAATCGTAAACGCCTGAATAATCCAAAAGGCTATGAAAAATGAGAAATCATTTTTCATAGCCTTTTTTGTATCCATATCCGTTACAATTCAGTGGTCAGCCAGGACAGGACAGCCCAGAGCGAATGTATGACTGAGCCGGAGGGCATTGAAAAACGTCGGCACTTTGAGCAGAGCACTTAGCGAGGTATTTTCGAGCTTAGTGCGAGCCATAGGTGTGCACTTGACGAGGTATTTTCGAGTCTAGTGCATCATCCTAAGCACACGTACTTTGGGCGCTTAGTACCGTTACGTTTTTCACTGAGCGAGAGCGTCCTCCGGGCAGTCATACATCGCGTCGGGCTGTCCTGTCCTGGCTGGCAACTGAATTGTTACACACCGATATGAAACATGATTTCTTATTTGACGTATTTCCGCACTTCTTTTATAGTTAATTTAAAGGAGCTGCCATGGGGATACTTTTTTTTATTTTCTGGATAATTTTAAATGGAAGGGTCACGCCTGAAATATGTATATTCGGTGTGGTCATATCTTTTTTTGTCTATCTTTTCGCCTATAAGTTTCTTGACTACAGTCCGAAGCTTGAGTGGCGTATCTTTAAGAAACTCCCGCTTGTACTGGCCTACGTGTTTGTTCTTATAAGAGAGATAATTACCTCCAGTATCAGGATGGCGGGCTGTGTCTTTAACCACAGGGACATCTTTGAGCCTGCGATAGTTCATTTCAGGTCACCTCTGAGGACGGAATTTGCCATGTACATCCTCGCCGCCTCAATAACCATGACACCGGGCACGATAGTAGTAAGACTCCGGGATGGTGAGTATCAGGTACACTGCTTCGACAGGGAGATGGCAAAGGATATAGACAGCTCAGATTTTGTCAGGCTATTGCAGAAAATGGAGGCAGGCTGATGGAAAAGATATATTCCTCATTTTTTCTCATATGCATAATAATAATTACCATCCTGACCTTTGCCTGTCTGGTAAGGGCAATCATCGGGCCCAAGCTGGCAGACAGGATAATGGCGGTGAACATGATCGGAACCATGACAATAGCGATAATCATGCTTCTTTCCGTTTATCTGCAGGAGACCTCGATCCTTGATGTTGCGCTTGTCTATGCTGTCATCAGCTTTGTGGCAGTCATAGTCCTGGCCCAGATATATATAGGAATCTACCACGAGATTCGTGTTAAGAAACAGAAAAAGAGTAAGAAGGAGAGCACTGTAAATGACCACCTTTAATTTTATTCTGTCAGCAGCCTTCATCCTGTCGGGGATACTGGTTCTCATAACCGGCACCATAGGGATCTTCCGGGTTAAATATGTCCTTGGGCGCCTTCACTGCGCCGCCCTATTGGACTCACTGGGGCTGCTGCTTATAACTTCGGGCATGATAATTATAAACGGCTTTTCCTTCGCCTCGTTAAAGCTGATAATAATCCTTATGCTCTTCTGGATTGCAGCTCCTGTATGCTCCCATCTGGTAGCAGCACTTGAAGTCTCCACCAACCCGGAGCTTAAAAAGACCTGCGAAATAGTAGAGACAGATGCTTATGAATCCTTCCAGTCTGATTTAAATTGCGATAAGACGTAATTATTTAAAAGATATTGAGGTAAAAAGTCACCTGGTGGCTCCGTGGCTGTGCATATTGCACAAGCAACTGAGAGGCCCTTGTGAGCGGTCGGTACTTAGAGGCCGTACTTTGGCCTCTTAGTACCGCTACCAGCGAGCAGGAGCGAAAGCGTGCCCGAAGTGA
>JAILJR010000198.1 GCA_024694565.1 Butyrivibrio sp.
TGTGTTAGGCACGCCGCCAGCGTTCATCCTGAGCCAGGATCGAACTCTCACGTTTAAATAGTTCATCCCGTTCAGAACTTAAGCTTGGCTTTTGTTCTGTCCGTTTTACTTTTGGTTTGTTTATTCTGAAATAATTCTCAACGAATTTTTCAGGGTTGCATTACTGTTTATTTGTCAAGGTGCAGGAGCTCTAAAGCCGCTCCATTGCTGCGTTTTCGCTGTTTGTTTTTATTCATCAGCGCCGCAACGAATAATAATTTACCACTGTTCCAATTCAATGTCAACACATTTTTCAAAAAATATTTTAAGTTTTTTAAGTTTCCTTTTAACCGCTTGTTTGCTGGCTTTGCAAATCTTAAATACAAAAAAGTTCTTCGTATAATTTGCTTTACAATGATTTATACGAAGAACTTTTCTTTATGGCATTAAATATTTTAATCTCAACATCATATTATGAGTCGCCCGACAAAAGCTCACCATATTATTCCAAAGCATATGTTGTTGTTGATCCATTTCTGGTTACGACCATCCCAAGATTCTGTATGTTCGTAGCTTCACTTGAGCTGATCTGTGTCAGCACCACAACACTCTGGTGAGCTCTTGACTCAATATTTCCTGAATAAGATGCAAGATCATTTGGCAGGAATGTAACTGATGAATACCCAATATTCTTGCCATTCAGAATAATCTGGAACATCAGGTTCATCGGAATAAAGTTTACTGACCTGTCCCTGTCAGAACCATTGTAAAGATCAAACCTCAGTACAAGCAGCTTTTTGCCCTTATCTGCATTTACAACATAGCTCTTTGAGCTCTCAGGATAGGTACTTGATACCATATACCCCTGGTAGGACAAAAAGATATCATCAACAACTTCTTTTGACTCTTCAGAAGACAAAACTATAGCATTTTTATCTGATGCTGTACCTTCTTTTTCGGAGCTGTCACTTGCGGTTTCTTTTTCTTTCTCCTGCACCTTCTCCGGAGCAGCTTCTGATGATGAGGAAAGGGCTGCAGCATCCGCAGTGTCAGTTGAAGCGGCTGTCGAAGCTGCATCCGAAGTTTCAGATGAAGAGGAGGTCGCTGCTTCATCCAAAGAAGCCATATCACCCGATGCATCCGTAACTTCTATTGTGTCATCTAAGGTTTCTACAGTATCTCCTGCCACATCAGTCTGTTCTTCAATCTCTGGTTCTGCCGGTTCCGGAGTTTCCACAACCTGCTCTTGTGAAATGCCGGTAGTTCCTTCCTCTTTTTTACGCTGCTTTTGGAGCTGGGCAGCATCGACATAAATAAGTCTCTCCTGCCCGTTATTTGAGTATTTCATCAATACACCGGCAGCATATTCTATAGTATGATTGTATTCATCCTCTGTCATGGAAGGAAGGCCTCCCCCACAGGCAGTGAGAAATGCCGCTACTAATATCGCAAGTACTAATGCCGGATACTTTTTTACATACATATCATTTCCCCCTAAACATCCGCGATCTTATGCTTATGTAAGCCTTCGAAAAGGATCGTCAATAAACACAAAGCCCACCGGATTTTCTCCTGCTGCTAAATTAAGCCTTACCGAAATTTTGTATGCAGCAGGAAACAGAAATATTCAGCCAATTACTTGGTCTCAAGTTCAAAATAGAATTCTACGCCATTGTCATAATTTGTTACGCCATATTGCTGGCCCATGCCTTCCATGATGGCCTTAACGATGGAAAGTCCTACACCGCTTCCTCCATACTCTCTTGTTCTGGCTTTGTCGACCTTGTAAAACTTCTCCCATATATGATCGATGCTTTCCTCCGGTATCGGAATGCCCGTGTTAAAAACACAGACTCTGACCTTGCTGTCTGTCTGGTTAAGCTTTACCTCTATGATCTTTTCACCACTGACATGATTCAGAGCATTGCTAAAATAATTCTGGAAAACTTCTTCAACTAAAAATTCGTCTCCCCATACAAATATCGGCGAATAATCGTCAAATTTTACAGTTGCACCCTTTTGTTTTACCAGCATTTGTGCAGATTTTAAATAATTGCTGACAAGCTCGACTATATTAAATCTTTCCATATTGGCAACATCCTTGCCAAATTCAAGCTGATTCAGCGTAAGAAGCTTTTTTACCATGATATTCATCTTGGATGACTCATCCATTATTACTTCACAGTAAAAATTTCTGCTTTCCTCGTCATCGTTGATGTCCTCCTTAAGACCTTCCGCATAGCCCTGAATAAGAGCTATGGGTGTCTTAAGCTCATGAGATACATTGGACAAAAACTCCTTGCGCATCTCATCTATTTCTTCCTTCTTTTCAATATCCTGCCGTAGAGCAAGGTTTGCATTTTTAAGTTCTTTTATGTTCTCTTCAAGAGTTTCCGAGAGCTCATTCATATTCTGTCCAAGAGAGTCTATCTCGTTTTTGTAGATATTCTCACTGGTGTACTTCGCCTCAAAATTGAACTTCTTCATTTCATCTGAGATGAGATAGAGCTTTTTGATGGGGTCTGTAACCTTTTTTGATATATAGAGCATAAGTGCTGAACCAACAACAAGAGCAATGACTGCCACATACATCATAAAAGTGTTGGATATTGTGACATTGTCCTGAATGCTCTCCATGGTCGACCTTACAAGCACAAGGTCTCCACCCTCAACTATCCCCCACATCTCCATATATTTTCTTCCGGTCTTTCTGTCAATATCCTCCTGGATGGTATAATCGTCCTGATGATCAAGTATATTCTTTCTGACAACATATTTGCCATCGGAGTTGGGATTGAGAATATTATCCCACAGTATTATACCTATATATTCCGGATCACTGCTGTTGCTCTTTACGGTCCTTGAATCGGCATCAAGAACAATCATTTCAATATTGTAACGCTCACATATACGGCTGAGCTCAAGATCAAATTCATCGGTGTTGATGCCTCCGTTATTTATCGCCGCCTCAATGCTGCTATACGCTGAAACTATGTTCTCTCTCTTGTTCTTTTCGTAATAGCTCTCCATAAAAGTAAGATTTGCAATAATACACAAGCCAAATGTGCCAAGCATTATCGCGATAAACGTTGCGCTTATCTCAAATCTTATGGAATGAATTTTGTTTTTGCTGTCCAATTTTAAATCCCTCAGGTCCCGAAATGCTCAAAATCTTCGTCAAAAAAGCCAAGTCCGTTCAGCACACCCATAAAGCGTCTGAAGAAGTCCCAGGATGTAAGCGGCCAGGCAAAACAAAGCCTGTAAAGCACCTGCAGAGTGAACTCCCTGTCCATTATAAGAATCTTGCGCTCCCTCTCACCTGTGCTGTAGGAATATGCCATCAGACTTGTGAGCATTGTGGCCTTCATCGGATCACTCTGGGCCTTTGCAAAGGTATCTGATTTTCAAGGTCAATAAAGCTCATACCCCTGAAAGCCTTTTGTGGAATATTTATGCCAAAACGGTCAAATACAAAAGCTGACAGACGTATTACTCCGATACTTGTCAATCCCGCCTGCTCTAAGGGAATTGTGCGCGGCATACGCATATTCCCGGTTATCTCACCGATCACCTTTAAAACTCTTCCTCGAGACGATTGTTTGCTTTATCCTCCTGTTCGCATCCGTTGTCTTCAGAACCTGTGTAAACAGGCTCAGGAAGTGCCCTGCGATTTACTTTTCCGTTCTGATTAAGAGGAATAGCCTCAATCTGCATAGTTACGGCAGGAATCATATAATAGGGCTTTCTTTCTACGATGAACTCATTCAGTTCGTTACTATCAATTTTCTTATCGCTGACAATATATGCAACAATGTGCTTCTCTCCGGTAAGCTTGTCCTCGAAGGTCTGCACTGTAGCATCGGCAATGTCAGGATACTCTCTGATTACGCTTTCCACTTCTGTAAGCTCGATGCGGAAACCACGTACCTTTACCTGCCCGTCATTGCGGCCAATAAAATTCTCCGGCGGATAAGATGGATCCAGGGGGCTGATATCCGGCTCCTGCCTTCAATACGCCGAGTGATGCTGTCACCATATATTCGTTCCTGTGAATCATCACAGAAACCACTTTTCCTTTACCGATTCCCTTTTGTTTAAGGGCAAAGGCTATCCGATCAGATGCTTCATCAATCTGAGCATAGCTTCTTTTGCCATCACTCAGGATCAACGCAGTTTCTTCAGGACGAGCCTTAGCATTTGCTCTGAACAGGGTTACTACATCCTGTCCCGGCAAATACTCTTTGTGCTCATCAATAAAGCCTTCCAGAGCAGAAAGCTGTTCTTTTGTTGTAATATCAACTTCTTCAAAGTTCAAAGCAGTAAGGAACTCATTTGCTGTCTTTTCAAAAGATGAAGCAAAAATCTCAATACTTTCCGGTTCAAAAAGATCCGTGCGCCATGATATGCGAAGAGAAAGCTCTTCATTATTACGAAATACTTCAGCTATGAGCTACTTATTTTTATCATCAATTTCAGGATTATCGATATTTGTCTTTATACTTGTAATCTCTGAAGAATTATCATTTCCGTCATGATATATAAAGAATGTTGGAATACTCAGATTAAACTGAGACAGGATTTCATCAAAAGAAAGGCTGTCATTTTTCAATGAGCCTTTTATCTGCTTGTCAAGGGCTAAAAGATGATCGCCTATGCTTTCCTTATCTTTAAACCTCTCAAGTACAGGAACAGTCTTAAAAGCAGCACCTGTATTATCAAAAGATACTCCGTTGCCGGTTACAAACGCATAAAGCGCTTCATCTGATCCACTAAAGCAGCTCAGAAGATATCCGTATGCACCCGCATAAAAAATCCCGGAACTTATCCCAAGTTTATTTTCAAATTCAGAAATTTTGCCGGCGTCAAGGCAAAGCTTTCGATCCAGATACAAAGCTCCCGGCTTTCCATTCTCTTTGTCATGGATCAGGGTACTGTTTAACTCAACGTCAGCAAGCAGGTCGTTGTACCAGTCTTTTGTGTTTACATGTTCTGTGTTTAAAGCGTCATTATTAGCGACCATTTTAACCTCCTTATAAAGTACCTCTGACCTTTTGTACCCGATATAACTTCTTACCTCGGGACTCATAAAAATAAAAAAATGTAACTATTCAGGCCTCAAATTTGTAGCCCATTCCCCAGATTGTCTTTATCATATCACCCTTTGCTCCAAGCTTTCCTCTTAGCTTTTTGACGTGTGTATCTATGGTCCTTGCATCACCAAAGTAATCATAGTTCCAGACGCTGTTGAGAATCTTTTCTCTTGAGAGGGCAACTCCCTTGTTTTCTATAAAGAATGATAAAAGCTCAAATTCCTTGTAGCTGAGTTCTATCTCTTTTCCGTCAACCTGTACCGAGTGTGCGACCTTGTTCAGGACTATGCCCCCTATCTCCATTATTTCTCCGCCTGTCACCTGGTTTGTTCTGCGCAGTATGGCAGAAACCCTTGCGACAAGAATCTTTGGAGAAAAGGGTTTGGAGATATACTCATCAACTCCAAGTTCAAATCCAAGAAGCTCATCACGCTCCTCAGACTTTGCCGTCAGCATAATTATAGGCACCTTTGATGTGCTCCTTATTTCTCTGCAGACCTCCCATCCGTCGCGCCTTGGCATCATGACATCGAGAATAATGAGTGCAATATCATTGTTCTCATAAAAGACATCAAGTGCCTCCTGCCCGTCAGATGCTTCAATTACAATATATCCGTCCTTTGTAAGAAAGTCCTTTACAAGCTTTCTCATTCTGCTCTCATCATCGACAACAAGTACCTTTAGGTCTTCCACTGCAAATGTACCTCCTCAATTATCAGTTACCGCACTTTCATTATAAAACTCAGATGTATCCTCTATCCCAAGCTCTCTCTCTGCCAGTCTCACCTTTCTCTCTCTCTCTGTGAGATCCTGCTCCCAGGCAGAATAGCGATTAGTGATATTCCTTCTGTAGTTAACAATGTTGTCGCTGTCACTGTTATAAACAATTATAAACATCACAATAACCAGTATCGCAAGGATAATATTTAAAACAATCGGAAAGACCCGTCCAAACTTTACGTCTTTTGGGGGTCTTTCCGGCTTTATCCGCTGCTTTACTGACAAATTTTCAATTGCAGAATGTCTTGTCATGGAAATATTAAGCGGGATTGGAATGAGGTCTTGTTCAGAGATTCCACTCTCAATGAGCTTCGTTCTGACCTCCATAAGATATCCCCAGCCAACCGGCGTCTTGAATATCTTATTCTCGATGGCCTTCTCATAGACAGCCTTCATTTCTCCCTGGCCTCTGTTCTTAAACCTTGCCTTGAGAACACCTATCTTTTGCAGATCCATTACGCCTTTTTGGGCGTCTTCCTCAGACATAAACTCATATCCGCCACTTATATACTTACTTCTGCTGTCATTAACATCAGTTGCCATATCCTGCTCCGTAGGATGCAATAAATACGCTAACGCTTCTGGCCTTCATGGTCTTGTTTCTCCATGTCAGAGGCTTGGGCCTGTTGTAAAAATACTTTCCCGATTCATCTCCCGTATCAACGCACATCGCCCAGAATGAGCCTTCAGGAGGATTAGGAAGCATTATCTGTATATCCTCCCAATATGAATTGATCGCAAGATAAACTATATCGTCGTGCCCCTTCTTCTTGACAAATCCGGCAAATCTGACACAGATGACCCTTGTTTCCTTAGTGATATTACTGTTATCAGGATTCTCGGTATGGACAGTTATCGAAGGATACCCGCATCTGGCAGGTTCAAGATCCTTTCGTATGCACGGATGCTTTCTCCTGAACTGAATCATATTTCGATAAAAGTCAAAGTAGAGTTTGTTCTTTTCAAGAAGCGTCCAGTCAAGCCAGGATATTTTATTGTCCTGACAGTAGGCATTGTTGTTTCCATACTGTGTATTTGCAAACTCATCACCGGCATAGATCATGGGAGTTCCTCTGCTGCACATCAAAACAGCAATAGCATTTCGCATCATCCTGAACCGCAAATCGTTGATTGCAGGATCATCTGTCTCACCTTCAACACCGCAGTTCCAGCTCCTGTTGTCATTGGCTCCGTCAGTGTTATTCCAGCCGTTGTCCTCGTTGTGCTTTTGATTGTAGGAATAAAGATCATGTAGTGTAAAGCCGTCATGACAGGTAATGAAATTCACGGATGACTCATAGCCCAAATACGAGCCTCCGTACAGATCCAATGAGCCTGTAATTCTCTTGACAGCTTCAGGTGCTGTCCAAATATCACCCTTCAAAAAGCAGCGCAGATCATCTCTGTATTTGCCATTCCACTCAGCCCACCTCTTCCAGGCCGGGAAGTTGCCTACCTGATACATTCCGCCTGCATCCCAGGCCTCAGCGATAAGCTTGACATTTCCAAGCACAGGATCATAAGCAAGTCTCTGAATGAGCGGAGGCTTCTCCATAGGAGCTCCATCCTGGTCTCTTCCAAGTATACTTGCCAGATCAAACCTGAATCCATCAACCCTGTATTCAACAGCCCAGTAGCGAAGGCACTCAACGATATACTCCTGAACCATTGGATGGTTACAGTTCATAGTATTGCCGCAGCCACTAAAGTTGTAGTACTGACCGTAAGGAGTCAGCAGATAATAAATATTGTTGTCAAAACCCTTAAACGATATGAAAGGACCGTTTTCATTTCCCTCAGCCGTATGATTGAACACAACATCAAGGATAACCTCTATTCCGTTATCCTTAAGGGTCTTGATCATATGTTTCAGCTCGACGCCTTCTTTGTTGTATTCACTCTGAGATGCATAGCTTGTATTCGGGGCAAAAAAGCTTATTGTGTTATAGCCCCAATAGTCTAGGAGCGTCTTGCCATTTATCTCTCTCTTATCTCTTGTCTCGTCAAATTCAAATATGGGCATCAGCTCAACGGCTGTTACTCCAAGTCTCTTTAAATAGTCAACCTTTTCCTTGATACCCTCAAAGGTACCTCTGTATCTGACGCCTGAAGAGGGATCCATTGTAAAGCCCCTGACATGCATCTCATATATAACCGAGTCACTCATCGGAATCTTGAGGCTGTTGGTGTCATTCCACTCAAAATTGTCTCTTACAACCCTCGCTCTGTAGGAGCCGTCCTTATTGGGACTCTGGCCCCATATCCTCTGCCCGGAAACAGCCTTGGCATATGGATCAAGGAGCAGATGATTCTTGTCAAATAAAAGTCCCTTTTCCGGGTTCCAGGGACCCTCAACACTATAGGAATACTCCAGGTTCTCTATATCAAGGCCAAAAACTATCATGGAATAAACTTTTCCAATTCTATAGCTCTCAGGAAAGGGAATCTGCGCGAATGGCTTGGACTCTCCTCTGTTAAAGAGAAGAAGCGTGATTGCTGTCGCCCCATTTGAATAGGCAGTAAAATTAACGCCATCAGTTAGCATGGTGGCGCCATTTATGTTATAGAAGCCAGGTCTGATACGATATCCACTGACAACATCAAGAGCGAGCATCTGTCTTCCGACTTCATATTTTCTCAGCTCTCTGACCTGTCTCTCACCCATCTCTACGGTCTTTTTGCTTTGTCTGTGTCTTCTATACTCATTCATATTATAATTTTATCATAATTTTGATGAAAAAAACCTTAAAAATACAGAAAACTAATCACACAAAAATTAAGAGAGCACTCATCAGAATGCTCTCTTTTTGATCAAATATTCTTCTTTATGATTTATACAGGATATGCTCCGTTTTTGGTGTCAGCAGCTGTTACGTCAACCTTGTCCTGCTGAGCCATTCTGTATTTGAAGAAATCTGTTGCAACCTGTGGGAACAGTGCATAAGACAGTACATCCTCGTCCTGCTGCTTCCAAGGCTTAACTTCTTCCTCGAACTGTTTGAGCTTGGGCTCAAGCTTGTCAGCAGGTCTGCAGGTGATTACTTCCCTGTCACCGATGATCTTCTTCTGAACATCAGGATTGAAGGGCTTTATTGTCTTTCCATATTCACCGGCAAGAAGGTCCTTAGTCTGGTCAGTAGCAACCTTGTATCTCTCGCCCATAAGAACGTTCATTACTGCCTGCGTTCCAACGATCTGTGATGAAGGTGTAACAAGCGGAGGCTCACCAAAGTCCTTACGAACCTGAGGAATTTCCTCAAGAACTGTATCATACTTGTCACTTGCATTCTGCTCTTTCAGCTGGCTAACCATGTTGGAAAGCATTCCGCCTGGTACCTGATACATAAGAGTCTTGATGTTAACACCAAGAACCTTAGGATCCATAAGTCCGCTCTTAAGACACTCTTCTCTGTAAGGTCTGAAGTGATCTGCAATCTTTGCAAGAAGCTTCTGATCAAGACCTGTCTCGAAGGGCTGGCCTTTAAATGCCTCAACCATAACCTCTGTTGCAGGCTGAGATGTACCAAGTGCAAATGGAGAAATTGCGCAGTCAATGATATCAACACCTGCCTCAGCAGCCTTCATGTATGTCATGCTGGCAACACCTGAGGTGTAGTGAGTGTGCAGGTCGATAGGAAGCTTTGTTGCACTCTTAAGAGCCTTGACAAGCTTCTCAGCCTCATAAGGAAGAAGAAGTCCTGCCATATCCTTGATACAGATAGAATCTGCACCCATGCTCTCAATATCCTTGGCAACGCTCATCCAGTATTCTTCAGTGTAAGCATCACCAAGTGTATATGCAAGAGCTATCTGAGCATGACCACCCTCTTTTTTAGTAGCCTTTACAGATGCTTCAAGGTTACGAAGGTCATTCAGACAGTCAAATATTCTGATATTGTCAATACCGTTTGCAATAGATTTCTGAACGAAGTACTCTACTACATCATCGGGATAGTGCTTGTATCCAAGGATATTCTGTCCACGAAGAAGCATCTGAAGCTTTGTGTTCTTAAATCCTGCGCGGAGCTTACGGAGTCTCTCCCACGGATCCTCTTTAAGGAATCTCATGCAGGCGTCGAACGTAGCACCTCCCCAGCACTCAACTGCATTGTATCCAACCTTATCCATTGTATCAATTATCGGCAACATAACCTCAGTGGGCATTCTGGTTGCGATAAGAGACTGATGCGCATCACGAAGTACAGTCTCATTGATACGAACCGGCTTTTTTTGTATTTCTGCCATATCTGTTATCCTTTCTATACAAAATTTTTAATTAAATACGAAACTTTTATACACCAAATACAGCCATAAATGTTCCGGCTACGACTGCTGTACCGATAACTCCGGCAACATTGGGTCCCATAGCGTGCATGAGCAGGAAGTTGGAAGGATCATACTCTGAACCAACCTTCTGTGAAACACGGGCTGCCATAGGAACCGCTGAAACTCCGGCAGATCCAATAAGCGGATTGATCTTGCCTCCTGTGATAAAGCAAAGGAGCTTACCCAAAAGACAACCGGCTGCAGTTCCAAAAGCAAAGGCTATAAGACCGAGAACAACGATGATAAGTGTTGTTGTGTTAAGGAAAGCCTCAGCACTTGTTGTAGCTCCTACAGAAGTTCCCAGGAGAATAACAACGATATACATAAGCGCATTGGAAGCTGTATCCTGGAGCTGACGTACAACGCCTGACTCTCTGAAAAGATTTCCAAGCATCAGCATTCCGATAAGAGGAGCTGTTGTAGGAAGAATCATGCTTACAACAATCGTAACAATGATAGGGAACAGAATCTTTTCAAGCTTGGATACTTCGCGGAGCTGCTGCATCCTTATCTTTCTCTCCCTGTCAGTTGTGAGTGCCTTCATTATAGGAGGCTGGATCATAGGAACAAGTGCCATGTAGGAATAAGCTGCCACAGCAATAGGTCCGAGGATTGATGTCTGATGAAGCTTTGAAGCCAGGAAAATTGATGTAGGGCCGTCTGCTCCACCGATAATTGATACAGCAGCTGCCTGCTGATCATTAAATCCAAAAAAGATTGCCATGAAGTAAGCTGAAAAGATACCGAACTGAGCGCCGGCTCCCATCAGGAAGCTTATAGGATTGGCAATAAGTGGTCCAAAGTCTGTCATAGCTCCTACGCCAAGGAATATCAGTGAAGGAAGGATGGCATACTCGTCGAGAATGTAAAAATAATGTAAAAGTCCGCCTGCTGCACCGGCTGTAGGCTCTGCCATAATTTCAGGATAGATATTAACCAGCAGCATACCAAAAGAAATCGGCACAAGAAGCAGGGGCTCAAATCCCTTGGCAATGGCAAGATACATGAAAATAAGCGCCACAACAACCATTATGTAGTTGCCGGGGGTCATTGTCGTAAATGCCGTCTGTTGCCAGAGATTAGATAATGTATTAGCTATGTAATCCATTTGTATCCTCTTTCTGTTTTTTCAAACTGTGATTTCAAAACGCTGATCAGTTAAGTGTAGCGAGAACTCTTCCTGCTTCAACAGAATCACCGGCAGCTACATCGATACTTGCAACTGTTCCATCTGAAGGAGCAACCATAGGGATCTCCATCTTCATAGACTCAAGAGTGATAACAGCGTCGCCCTTCTTTACAGCCTCTCCTACGTTCTTCTCAATACGAAGGACCTTTCCGGCTGCTCCGGCTTCAATCTTGACAGAGCCTGCACCGGCACTTGCCTTCTTTGCAGGTGCTGCAGGAGCCTTTACAGGTGCTTTAGCGGGAGCTGCTGCAGGAGCTGCACCGCCTGCTCCCTCTTCTACTGTTACATCATATACGTTTCCGTTAACGGTTATAGTATAGTTTTTCATAATTGTTTTCCTTTCGATTATCTGTTTTTCTTCCAATTGCTGTTTACTCTTCTAATGGACCTTACCTGGAAACCTTCAACAGAAGCACTTCCCTCATACGCTGCAATAGCTGCTGCAATTACTGCAACAAGCTCCTCGTCGTTTGAAAGATCCTCTTCCTTGTCAGCAATCTGCGTGATAGTGTTTTCGATTGACTTCTCAGTGATCTCCTTATCACTTTCCTTTTTCTTTCCGGCTCCGTTAATAATCGGGAACAGAGAAATGATAAGTGAAATGATGATCAGGATTGTGAAGGCCATTCCCATTCCAAGAAGTGTATTCAGTCCGGCATTCTGGAGCTTCTCACCTGTGGTCTTGTTGACTGTAACACCCATGTCGGTAGGTTCAAAGTTGTTGCCCATATAAATCTGAAGGAGTGCTGAATGCTTTGTTCCCTGAATGGTTCCGTCAATCACAAGAACGCCTTCTTTGTTGATATAGTACTGGACATCTATTACTTTTATATCATTCGGAAGTGTTTCCGGCGAGTTGTAACCGATATCATTCAGCGCCTTATACCAGCTATCATAACCTGACTTGTTGACATTGTAATAATCGTCGTTGAATGTAAGCTCTCCTGTCTGCGGATTGACAATCATAGCCATGTCAAAATAGACATTCTCCTCAAAATTGTCAGGAGTTACTCCATTCATGTAGAGGTTCTCAAAAATATCATCCTCAACGACATTCACATAATCAGTAATCTGCTGGGATGTGAATAATTTGGTGTGATATCTGCTTCCTTCTACAGTATTATAATTTACCGTACTGCCGCAGGCAGTCAGTCCGAGAAGGCAGCTTATCATCACTCCCAAAGCCAAAATTTTATGTTTCATTTTGAGTGCTCCCTTCATTAAACTGTGCCATGTTTCTTGGCAGGACGCTCATCTCTCTTTGTAAAAAGCATCTCAAAGGCGCCTACCACATACTTTCTGGTATCTGCAGGCTCTACGATCTCATCTACATAGCCCCTTGCAGCAGCGCTCTTAACATTATTCTGAAGCTTGGCATACTCTGCAGCTGTCTTGGAAACTGTTTCTGCATCCTTGCCATCGCAGAGGATCTTTGCAGCAATATCTGCATTCATGGTTCCAATCTGAGCATCCGGCCAGCTGATAGTCACATCAGCACCGATTGCTTTGGAATTCATAACAACATAAGCACTTCCGAAGGCTTTCTCGGTAATGAGGTTAACCTTGGGAACTGTAGCATTTGCCAGAGCATACACAAGTCTTCCGGCTGCCTTGGACACATGTCTCTCATCACACTTGGATGAGCCAAAGCCGGATGCATTTGTAAGTGTAAGAACAGGCAGGTCAAAGGCATCGCAGAAGTTTATAAACTCAGCAGCCTTGTCAAGAGCATGTGCAGTGAGTCTGTCCTCAAACTTCTCGCTCTCCTTGCCGTTTTCATCAAAGATCACTGTACGGTTGCCAACTATACCTACCGTTGCACCGTTGAGCTTGATAAAGCCTGTAACCATCTCTTTTGCATAGTTTCTCTTTGTCTCAAAGAATATGCCATTGTCTGAAATCTGTCCTGCAATAACAGCGGGATCACCTGCTGCTCCGTCAAGGTTCTCGCAGAGTCTGTTGAGGTCATCAGTGCACTCTGCGTAAGAATCTGTATCCTCATTGTTTGAAGGCAGCATAGATACAAGTTCCCTGATCTGGGTGTAAATTGTATCCTCATCGGCAACAACATCAACAGTACCTACCTCACTGCTCTGCCACTTTGCGCAGGAAGTATCCAGCTTCTCCTTGTAATTCCCCTCAAGTACGTTTGGAGAATTAACAAAGAGTCTGCCCTTTGAAGACTCCATGAATGTGAAGTCAGTGATCGAAGGAATAAGTGCAAGTCCTCCACCGCAGCTTCCAAATACTGCTGTAATCTGAGGTACAACCCCGGAAGCTTCCACCTGCTTTAAATAAATCTCACCAAACGCGTTGAGTGCATCGCATCCCTCCTGAAGACGCATACCTGCCGAATCGATAAGTCCGATTACAGGTGAGCCGGTCTTGATGGCAAGGTCGTACAGGCGAACGATCTTCCTGGCATGCATTTCACCGACTGATCCGCCAAGTACTGACGAATCCTGGCTGTAAACATATACCAGGTTACCGTCAATAACACCATATCCGGTAACAACGCCGTCTGATGGTGTCTCTTCCTGTTTCAAATTGAAATCCGTGTTTCTTGCGGTCACAAGTGCGCCAATTTCAACGAAACTGTTTTCATCGAGCAAAGCATTGATTCTTTGACTCGCTTGTGAAGAACTACTCATTTCTTTACCTCCGTAAATGTATTTATATTGCATATTACCGCAACTTTAGTCAGAATATAGTATAACATAAAACCGCTCAAAAAAAAGAAGAATGCAGAAAAAAGTTATGCATTCTCCTTTTATGTTCAAAATATCGTCGATGATAAGCTTTTGTCATATGTCCAGTTTGAGATTTATTTCCTGTTCTGCCTGGGCTTTGAACTCCTCTACCTGAACGGTTCCTATGGTCGGGAGCTCTTCAAGGCTCCTTACACCAAAGCTTCGAAGAAATTCCTCAGTGGTGCCAAAGAGCAATGGGCGGCCCGGAGCGTCAAGCCTTCCAAGCTCCTGGACAAGGCCAAATTCCACAAGACGGTTTACGGCATGGTCGCTGTTTACCCCCCTTATCTTTTCTACTTCAAGCCTTGTGATAGGCTGCTTGTAGGCTATGATCGACAAGGTTTCCATCAGAGAATCCGTCAGAGTTGCTTTCTTAGGCGACTTGGCAATCTTTACAAGATATTCGTACATCTCTTTTTTAGTACAGAGCTGAACGGCTTTTTCCAGCTCTATTAAGCCTATGCCGCTGTCGGTCTTTTTATATTTGTCCTTGAGATACTCTATAAATCCCCTTACCTCTTTGGGCTCTGCATCCATGGCCTTAGCCATTGCGTTTATCTCCACGGATTCACCCATCGTAAACAGAATTGCCTCAACGATAGCTGCTCCTTCTTCTCTGTTCATATCAGCCAGCCTTTCTGGAAGTTATCATAATATCTCCAAAGGTCTCTTCCTGCTCTATTTCAATCTCACCAAGCTTCATTTCCTCAAGCATCACAAGAAAAGTGACTATGATCTCAGTCTTGGAATGCGACTTTTCCAGAAGGGACCTGAAGCTGAAGCGCTGATGCTCACGTATGTATGCCCGAATATACAGTGTCTTTTCGTCCATATCTATCTCTTCCTTCTCGATATTTCCGAATTTACTCCTGATCGGGTCAACCTTATCCTCCTGGCGTTTTAAAAGATCATGAAATATCTCATTTAGCTTAGTCAGTGTGGCATCACCGATGAGATTGGTTAAGTCAAGCGGCATCTCATAATCTTTTACTTCCCTTGGAAGGTTCTTGTGTCTGTACCACTGAAGCTGTGCGTCCAGCTGTCTGTCCCGAAGCTCCAAAGCCATGTACTTATACATTTTGTACTCGAGCAGCTTTTCCACAAGCTCAGCTCTCGGATCCTCTTCCTCGCCTTCCTCATTGACTTCCCTTGGAAGCAGCATTTTGCACTTTATATCGATAAGTGTAGCAGCCATTACAAGAAATTCACTTGTGACATCCATATCCTCCCTTTTCATGGCGCTGATATACGCCATATACTGCTCGGTTATTGTCACAATAGGAATATCATATATATCAACCTGGTTTTTGTCGATCAGATGCAGAAGAAGATCCAACGGTCCTTCAAACACCTGCAGTTTAATTTCAAGTGACATCCATTACTCCCCTGATCTTAATTAGTGAAACCTCCCCGGGATTGAATATCCTCACATGAATTGTATGGGTTCCAAGCCCGCAGCTGAGAATCATAGTATGACCATCAAGCTCATATTTTCCTCCGCTGTATTTTGGAAAAAGAGTGATTGCCGGCGATATTACGCCCCCTAAAAAGGGAAGCCTTACAATTCCTCCGTGGACGTGACCGGATACGGTAACATCAGCCCCCCATTTTGCGTATTCCTCAAAATAAATAGGATTGTGGGCGATAAGGACCTGTAACTTATTCTTTTCAGCCATGTTCATATTCCCAAGCTTTAAAGCCATAAGCTCAGGTTCCATTTTCTTTTTCGTGACCTTCTGAAAATAGTCAAGATCAAGATCCAGACCGCTTATGCGTATATTCTTTCCCTCAATATCCACAGACTGGTTTTCAAGATATATAACGCCTGCTCTTTGGAGCCTGCTTCTGTATCTGTCAAAAAAGTTATTGTACTCCTTTGTATACAGCTTTATCTTCTCTTCGTGATTGCCGTTTGCGGCATATACCGGACGTTTCTTTGCAAGCTCACACAAAAGATGTGCTCCGGTTTCTGCATCGAGCTCACCCTTTATCTTTCTTGCTATGAACATGTCCCCGCCGCAAAGTATCACATCAGGGTCAAGATCATCAATAGCGCTTATGAGCCTCTTGTTTTCCTCGCCAAAGGTATAGCTGTGAAGATCTGTTAAGAAGACGAAGGTGTAATCTCCTTTGATCTTGGAGGTATTTATTTCATACCTTCGCACAATAAAGCTGTGGGTATCATGATATATCACAAGAATACCCACTACTATCAGTACAATGACTACCATTACTATAATTATTGCCAGTTTCATAAATTACCTATTATGATAAAAAAGCCCCTGGATTATCCAAGGGCCTTTCGCATTGATTTAGTTATATTTGCGCTTTCTTGCTGCTTCAGACTTCTTCTTACGTCGAACGCTAGGCTTCTCGTAGTGTTCTCTCTTACGAATCTCCTGCTGGATACCAGCCTTAGCGCAGCTTCTCTTAAAACGACGCAGCGCACTATCCAAAGTCTCGTTTTCTTTTACTACTACAGTTGACATCTCTACTCTTACCCTCCCTTCAGTCCCATTAAGTACATGACTGATTGGGTTATTTGTCATGCCTTGAGTCTTTAGGCTCACATAACATGAATATTTAACCATGAATTCGGCCATTCGTCAAGTGTATTTTTAAAAATCTTTAAATTTATTGCAATCAATCAGGCATGGATCTGCTGTCCAAGAACATTTTCAGCTTCTTTTAGGGCATCTGCTATACCGGCAGGATTCTTTCCGCCGGCCTGAGCCATGTTCGGACGTCCACCGCCGCCGCCGCCAACCTTGGGTGCAACAGCTTTGATAAGATTACCTGCATGTGCGCCTTTTTTGATTGCTCCGTCGGTAGCCATTGCAACAAGACTTACCTTGCCATCAGCTTCAGATACAAGAACGACAACACCTTCACCCAGCTTTGTCTTCATCTGGTCTCCAAGGTCACGCAGTCCGTTCATGTCAACACCCTTTACAGCTGCAGCAAGGAGCTTTACTCCGTTTACTTCCTTCACCTGATCCGATACATCACCAAGGGCTGCCTGTGCTTCCTTACTCTTTAGTGATTCATTTTCACTTCTAAGTGCCTTTAACTCATCCTGGAGCTTTCTGATATGCTCTGATATATCGGAAGGGTTTGATTTCAGAAGCTTTGCTGCGTTGTTCAGGTTATCTTCAACATTCTTGTAATAGTTTCTGGCATTGCTTCCCGTAAGAGCCTCGATACGTCTTACTCCGGCTGCAACTCCGCTCTCGGATACGATTTTAAATATTCCCACATGACTTGTGTTGGATACATGTGTACCGCCGCAGAGCTCTATCGAGAAATCACCCATTTTTACTACGCGGACCCTATCGCCGTATTTTTCGCCAAACAGCGCCATTGCTCCGGTCTTTTTGGCTTCTTCCATAGTCATTTCTTCTGTCACTACAGGAAGCGCCTCTGCAATCTTTTCATTTACAAGGTCCTCAACCCTTGAAAGCTCTTCAGCCGTCATAGCCTGGTGATGCGAAAAGTCAAAACGTGTCTTGTCAGGATCCTGATATGAGCCTGCCTGTTCAACATGATCGCCGAGCACCTCCCGCAGAGCCTTCTGAAGAAGGTGGGTTGCCGAATGGTTCCTGCAGGTCTTTGCTCTGTTCTCTTCATCAACCTTAAGTGTAACGGTATCGCCGCACTTAAAGCTTCCCTCAAGGACAGTTCCAATATGAGCTGTTCTTCCTCCTGCCACATGAACTGTCTCGGCAACCTCAAACCTTGCTTCGCCGTTTTCGATTATACCTATATCTCCGACCTGTCCACCCATGGTTCCGTAGAACGGTGTCCTGTCTGTTATTATAGTTCCCTTCTGTCCCTTGGTAAGCTCATCGGCAAGCGCATCCTGCTGCGACATTGCAACAATCCTGCCCTCTGAAACAGTCTGTGTATATCCGGTAAATGTACATGAAACGGATTCGTCAAGAGTGTCAAAGGCTGAAACTCCAGATTCAAGAGTAGCTGCAAAGTTCTGACTATCTCTGGCCTTCTGCTTCTGCTCCTTCATGGCTCTCTCAAAGCCTTCTGTATCTACCGTGAGTCCTTCTTCTGCTGCGAGCTCTACTGTGAGTTCAAATGGGAATCCAAAGGTATCATACAGGAAGAACGCGTCTTTACCTGCTATTTCCTTTTTGCCCTCTGCAGCTCCTGCGGATATTATCTTTTTAAACTCCTTTATACCGTTCTCAAGGGTGCTCTCAAAACGATCGATCTCCCTTCCGAGCTCAGTGAGCACAAATTCATGATTTCTTGTAAGGTTCGGATAGCTTTCCTTATAAATCTCATCCATAAAAATACCGGCAATCTCAAGGATATTCGCCTTTTTAAGACCAAGGATCCTTGCATGTCTGACTGCACGTCTTATAAGTCTTCTCAATATATATCCGGCACCTGTATTTGACGGCACAAGCTTCGCTTCATCGCCGATAAGCATAACCGCTGTGCGGGTATGATCGGCCAGAATCCTCATTGATCTTGTGAGCTTCTCATCCTCGTCATATTTAACATTTGCAGCTTTTTCTATGTAGCTGATCACAGGGGCAAAGACATCAACCTTATAAACATCCCTGCTTCCGTTGAGAAATGCAAGGATTCTCTCAAGCCCCCAGCCTGTATCAACATTTTTCTGCTTAAGAGGAGTCAGACTTCCGTCATGATGCTTTTCATACTGCATGAAAACATCATTTCCGAGCTCTGTATACTTGCCGCAGCTGCACCCCGGGCCGCAGTCAGGACCACAGTCCTGCCTGTCAGCAATATAGAACATCTCACTGTCAGGCCCGCAGGGTCCGTACTCAAGTCCCCACCAGTTATCCTCAGCAGGAAGATAATAGATGTTTTCCTTCTTGAAGCCGGATGCAATTCTGTAACCAGCCCCCTCTTCATCTCTTGGTGCGTTCTCATCTCCTGCGAAGACAGTTGCTGCCAGATGATCTGCATCAAAGCCAAAAACCTCAGTAAGAAGCTCATAGCTCCATTTGCATCTCTCCTCCTTGAAGTAATCTCCAAGCGACCAGCTTCCCATCATCTCAAAGAAGGTTACATGGCTCTTGTCACCCACAGAATCAATATCATTGGTCCTTACGCAGCCCTGAACATTGCACAGCCTCTTGCCAAGAGGATGCTTTTTGCCGAGCAGATAAGGCATAAGCGGCTGCATTCCTGCCACGTTGAACATTACACCTGTTGATCCGTCAGAAACAAGAGAAACTGCTCCAACATCAACATGTCTCCTGTCTATATAAAACTGCTTCCATGTTTTGCGCAGTTCATCGGCAGTAAATTGTCTCATAAAAAATGTCCTCCAATCAATGTCCTAAGGTTTACCTCAGTAAGGTATTCCTTAGGACTTTCAATAGATTTTATATTTGTAAACCAATCAGTTTAGAATGTAAACTTATCCGCAAAGAAGGCATCCAGCTCATCTATTGCAACTCTCTCCTGCTCCATGCTGTCTCTGAATCTGACAGTTACCTTTTTGTCGGTCTCGGAATCAAAGTCATAGGTCACGCAGAAAGGCGTTCCGATCTCGTCCTGACGACGATATCTCTTTCCGATATTTCCCCTGTCATCAAATTCACAGTTATACTTCTTTGAGAGCATTGCATAAACCTTTTCAGCACCCTCGGAAAGCTTCTTGGAAAGAGGAAGTATACCGATCTTGACAGGAGCGATAGCAGGATGGAATCTGAGAACCGTGCGCATATCAGGCTTTTCCTCTGTTCCGATATTCTCCTCGTCGTAGGCCTCGCATAGAAATGCAAGAGTTACACGGTCTGCTCCAAGTGAAGGCTCTACTACAAAAGGAATATATTTCTCGTTGGTCTCATCATCAAAATACTCCATTGATTCTCCGGAAGTCTCCTGATGTCTTGAGAGGTCGTAATTGGTCCTTGATGCTATACCCCACAGCTCACCCCAGTCAGTAAACGGGAATGCGTATTCAATATCTGTTGTGTGATCGCTGTAGAATGAGAGCTCTTCAGGATCGTGGTCGCGGAGTCTTAAATTCTCCTTCCTGATTCCAAGGGAAAGAAGCCATTCATAGCAGAACTTTCTCCAGTGCTCAAACCACTCTGTCTGTGTCCCGGGCTTGCAGAAAAACTCAAGCTCCATCTGCTCAAATTCCCTTGTCCTGAAAGTAAAGTTACCGGGAGTTATCTCATTTCTGAAGCTCTTACCAATCTGACAAATACCAAACGGCACCTTCTTTCTTGATGTCCTCTGAACATTCTTGAAATTGACAAAGATACCCTGGGCAGTCTCTGGGCGAAGGTAAACTGTATCCTTTGCATCCTCTGTTACTCCCTGGAAGGTCTTGAACATGAGGTTAAACTCTCTGATACCTGTAAAATTGTGCTTGCCACAGGAAGGACATGGAATATTGTGCTCCCTGATAAAGCTCTCCATCTCATCATGTGACCAGCCGTCGACAGATGTCTCAAGCTCTATATCATTTTCTGCAGCAAAATCCTCTATGATCTTGTCCGCCCTGAAACGCTCATGACATTCCTTGCAGTCCATAAGAGGATCCGAAAAGCCTCCAAGATGTCCTGAAGCAACCCATGTCTGTGGATTCATAAGAATTGCGCAGTCAACTCCTACGTTGTAAGGACTTTCCTGAACAAACTTCTGCCACCATGCCTTCTTGACATTATTCTTAAATTCTACGCCAAGATTGCCATAGTCCCATGTGTTTGCCAGTCCGCCGTATATCTCAGAGCCGGGATATACAAATCCTCTTGCCTTTGCCAGCGTAACTATCTTGTCCATTGTCTTTGCCGATTTTTCCATACCTTCAATATCCTCTCTTTTCTATTTTGAAAGAAGGAGCTGCACAGTCTCATCTGTCACTTCGGAGAGCACAGCCTCTTTTTTTCCGTTAAGTTCGACCCCATCTGTCATGTAGTCTATATTGAATGGGGCAATTATATTAGCTCTTTCATTGGTAATTACCACATGTCTTTCCGGATGATCAGAAATAATGCTCAAGTCGATTGCATTTCCATCCCTTCCATGGAGCCTGTCTGATATTGTGTAGCCCTTATTATTTGCCTCTTCAACAGTCCCGAAGAAAAGCATGGTATCATTGAAATCGGCGTAATCCTTTGCGGATTTGTAATTCATTGACAGCTTTACACTTGAGCCGTCATCTGATAGAGATGCATCTTCAAAAAATACCCTGGGGCTTATATAGTCTGCATTGAAGTTCTCAATCTCGCTGACTGCCATCTCCTTTAATTCGTCAATGTTGTAATAGGATTCGCCAAATTCGTCGAAAACAACGCTCTTTACTTCCCCCTGTGCATCGATCTGAATTGTGGATACTTCTTTTTCGCTCTCACCACAGCCGGAAAGTGCTAAAAGCGGCAGAGTCAGTAGAAGCGCTGCGAACATTTTCTTTTTCATAAATATCTTCATTACTTTAAAACAACATCCTCTCTTAAAAACAAACAAAGACATTATATCCAAATTACAACCTTAAATCAAATGTTGCAAGTATTTCAAGGCTTTTTAAAGGTCTGTCTATAAATCTGTTTCTGAAAAAATGCGCCACTTCGGCAAGCTCATCAAGTACACTGTCACTTACAGAAAAGGTAAAGAGCCTTTCCAATGGAGTAGTCTCAATATATTTAAGGGCGTAAAGTGCATCACCGGAAAGCACAGGCTTATCCGGCGGTCCGGGATATTCTCCCTCTATTATAAGGCTTCTGATCTCAAAGACGCAGCGCACCAGAGTATTGGGAAGCGCATCATGAAGCAGTGCCTTCAGAGAAATATACAAAAGATTTAAAAGTGACACATCTTCACAGTTTTCTCTTGTATAATATGAGGTCAGCTCAAGGAAAAAGGTGCCATAACAGGCACCTTCAAGGTCATTCCTGAATCCCTCAAAATAATTATCTATGTCAGCCTCAACTATTGTATAAGAATTTCTTCCGGCAAACAGCTTAAAAGTTCCAAAGCAAAAGGGCTCGACAGAGCCGGAAAGTTTTCCGGCCGGCTTTCGCGCTCCTTTTGCAAAGGCAGTGATCCTGCCCTTTTCCCTTGTAAAGATAGTTGCAACCCAGTCATAGTCGCCGCTGGGGCTGTGTTTAATAATAATCCCCCTCACTGCAATAATGTCTTCCATGAGCTGCTCCTACTTAAGGTCCTTATAATCATAACCAAAATTTTTCATCTGAAATCTGTCATCCCTCCAGTCACGTCTCACTTTTACAAAGAGCTGGAGATTGACCTGACATCCAACCATTTCCTCAATATCTTTTCTTGCGGCAGAACCGATCTTTTTAAGCATACTGCCGCCCTTTCCGATAACAATTCCCTTGTGGGAATCCTTCTCACAGATAATTGTGGCATCAATATCCATAATCCCCTCAGGATCATATTCCGGGTCTTCCTCAAAGGCCGGCATTTGCTGCAAAGACTCATCCAGGGGCCTGTTCTTTTTGGGTGGGTGCTGATGTCTCTTTTTCTTTGGCTGCTGCTCCTTTGGCATTCTCATCCTCATGGTCTCAATTGTTACCGCAATGCCGTGCGGAACCTCATCCTTTAAAAGACGAAGAGCCTTTTCCCTGATTATTTCAGCTGCAATCTGTCTCTCGGGCTGATCTGTAAGTGTGTCTTCGTCGTAGTAAGGTGGTCCTGCAGGAAGAAATTCCTTTATTGCAGCTACAACCCCGTCAACATTCTGATCCTTCAGAGCAGAGACCCTTACTGTCCTCGAAAAAGAAAGCTCCTTACTGTAGGTATTCTCACAGGCATCAAGAACATCCGCTGATACGGTATCGGACTTGTTGATGATAAGAATGACCGGTTTTTTGGAGTCCTTAAGCTCATCCAAAATTGATTTTTCAACTTCACCTATGTAGGTTCCGGGCTCGACCAGAAAGAGGACCACATCAACCTCGTCGATAGTACTCTTCGCAACCTTGGTCATATATTCTCCGAGCTTGTTTTTGGTATCATGGATGCCCGGTGTATCAAGGAATATCATCTGTGCCTCATCATCGGTAAAAACAGTCATGATCCTGTTTCTTGTAGTCTGAGGCTTGTTTGATGTGATTGCTATCTTTTGCTTTATCAGATGGTTCATAAGCGTGGACTTGCCAACATTTGGCCTGCCTATCAGCGTTATGAACCC
Organism: Butyrivibrio sp.; assembly: GCA_024694565.1. Taxonomy (GTDB): domain Bacteria; phylum Bacillota; class Clostridia; order Lachnospirales; family Lachnospiraceae; genus Butyrivibrio. The sequence continues at coordinate 23,272 of JAILJR010000198.1, forward strand.
GGTTTTAAAATTTCTTTCTGTTTCCATTATCACCTTTGGACTTGTCTTATTTCACTTCACTATTTGCATCGCCGGACTTTTTTTCATTATCAGGCTTCTGATTCTGTACAGGCTGTGATGCTTGAACATTCACCTGATTTTGTCCCTGTACCGGAGCCTTAAAGCCATTCGGACTTACCATTTGTGCATTTTGATAACCGGCTGCCATTATTGCCTGACCGGCTGCCAATTTCTTTGCATTATTCCTTTTGGATATATCCATGATTTTCTTTACGATAAATACAATAATGCAAACTACAAGCAGGAAAACAATGATCTGCGGAATACTGGAAACAAAGGCTACACAGAGCTCAACAAAGCCATCTGCAATGCTCTGCACACTTTCCATAAAGCCATTTCCCATTCTGGTAAAGGCACTTTCCTTCTCAACAGGGGTATACTTCGCAACCTCTGTTACATAAAGAATAATGGTACTGTAATCCACAAGGTTGTCATAGCTTCGAAGCTGTGACTCTATGCTTTCAAGCTCATATCTTACGTCCGCAAGCTTGTCCTCAATAGCAATAATGTCCTCTATTGTCTCTGCCTTCTCCATTATGTCAAGAAGCCGCTTTTCCTCGGTCTTTAATGAATTCTTCCTGCTCTCGGTGTCGACATATTTAAGAGTTACATCATCAACTGTGACGGATTTTCTCGTAATATTTGTGTTGCCCTCGACTGAATCAACAAACTCATCCAGTCTGGAAGCAGGAATCCTTATGGTCAGATTCGCATCTCTGGTTGAATACTTTGAATTTGAGCCGTTATAGACATTACTTGATTCAATGTATCCGCCAAGCTCCTTTACCTTATTCTCTACACTTATGATCGTTTCGGAAAGATCCTCGGTCTCAGCAGTAAGATTTACAGTAGTAATCAGCTTTCTGTTCTGATTTTGCTGCTCCTCAACCTGTGGACCGGTGGATCCGCCATTTCCATCATAGGCTTCTTCAGAATATTCAGCCTCACCGGCTGCCGCTGCCGTATCATACATGCCATAGTCATATTCAGCGGCAGTTTCAGTGGCATAAGCGCCCTCGGCACTGTTTCTGGAAGCACTTTTGTAATCAGAGGAAGCAGATGATCCACATCCTGAAACCAGAAGCATCACTGAAGACACACATGCTAAAGCAAATAATGAACTCTTTCTCATAACACTTTCCTCCTCTTTAATCGCCGGTTTATTACAAACTTTTTTCCAATATAGCAGTCTGCTGTTTACTGCTTGTTTACAAGCTGTTCTACATTATCAAACAGTTCCCTGCTCTCATCAATCTTTTCAGCAGAACCTATGACGCATATGCAATTATCAGACATAAACGCGTCTACATATTCAGCAAGCTTTCTGATGGTGTCCTTTGTGGTACCAAGAAGCTCATCTCTGTTTTTCTGGATATTCTCCATTTTTGCATGGCACAGATATGCCGTAAGTCCATATGAGCCCTTTACATAAGGAGTCTTGGGGGTATCAAGATCGGATATCGCCCCGATTATGTATTGCAGTATTGTCCTGTCATCAGCATCAAAGCTTCTAAGATAATCAGCTGCCTTTTCAAATACTTCTATACTGTTCTTTAGATTGGGATCCCTGTAGGTAACAAAAGCGCTGTCCCCGTTCTTGGCGAAGCTGCTCATGCATCCGTATGCCCCGCCCAGTACCCTGATGTTCTTCCACAGATAATCATATCCCATCATGACCTTAAGAACCCGTAATGCACCATTATAGCTGTGGCCGTCCTTTACGAAATTACCGGCCCTGCATACATACTGAACCTGTCCGGCTGTCCTGAAGGCTTCGTTTTTCCTTGAAGGAACAAGCAAAAGTGCCCCCTTCTTTACCTCATCGGTATATAGAGCTGATGTAAACTCCTTCACCTCATCCTCAATTCCGATATACTCCTTCTCTGAAGACGTCACGTCAACAAGCAGATTTTCAGGCCGGAATATCAGAACGCAAAGCTGCTTAAGCTTTGATACAAGGTCTGATATGCCTTCATCGGTCTTTATGGTTTTACACAGCTTTTCAAGATGTCTGAAGTACCCGATACCGGTTGTTGAATCTGATATCATTGACGACTGTGATATATAAGACATGGCCCGCAGAGCCGCTGCCTGGTGGCCTGCTGAGGAAAGATCTGATGAGAGTCTTGCATACTGCTCACCAAATATCTCGCGGAGCCTCTTGGGATCATCAAATATGCTCCTGGTGAGTATCTCCCTGACAAGCTCAAAGGCACAGTGAAGGTTATCGTGAAGAACCTTTACACTGATCTCAAACCTGGTAGTAAACTTTGTCACATCATCTGAATCGGTATAGGTACTTATTGAGCCACTTATTCCTCCGGTCTTTATGTTGATCTCATTGTAAAGATCACCGTATTCATAGTTTTCTGTATTGAGCATTCCAAGCACCTTCTTAAGTGAAGCTGCATACGGAATCAGCTCGGCATCGACATCCTTGAGGTCAAAAACAAAGTTGAGGTAGGATATGCCATTTGTAAAGATGTCGTGGAACAGCACATCTGTTTCACCTGCCTTACGAAGCTCATATATAAACTTCTCAGACTCTTTTCTCATATCCGCAAGTGTCAGAAGCGGGATCTTTGCAAGATCTTCGGCAGAATCAGGGGCATCCTGATACTCCTTCAGCTCCTTCGTCTTTTTAACTATGTTCCTGATCTCTTCTTCTGAAAGTGAAGCTTTATATTCCTTAAGCTTCCTTTTCAGTTCCGCATCCTTTTTCTCGGTAAGTCCCGTCTCAGGCTTTAGGATCACCAGCGTCCTGTGATTGTTATCAAGAAGGTATTTCCGGACAAGCTCCTCAAAATAATTGCCCTCTGCCTCCTTCTTGAGCTCGGCAAACGTATCATTTGCCTCTACATTTATCCATGGCTTGTAGTCATCATAAAGCCAGCTGTCAAGACACTGCAGACCATACATAAGTCCCTTGGGATATCGTCCGAAATCCGCCTCACGATACTTGAATTCGTCATAGGAAAGACCGGCAAAAAGAGATTTCTTGTCAATTCCGTTCTTAACCTGATCTTCTAAGACCTGTCTGATCGTGTCTACAAACTCATCCTTTTTGGTCTCATCTGCATTCTTGGCAATTATTGAAAACAGAGGCTGCCTTATTCCATTATCATATGAACTGTATACATCCTGTCCGATCCCCTTATCAATCAATGCCTTTTTGATCGGTGCGCCTGGCGCAGAACAAAGTGCATAATCAAGAATGTCAAAGGCAACATACAGCTTTTTGTCCAGTGGTGAGCCAACACTGAAGTTGTAAGACAAATATGCGTTGTTGATGAGCTCATCATCATGAAGAACAGGATAGCTCTTTATAACCTCCCTTGGCTTGTCAAAAGGCTTCTGAATGCGAATCTGCGAATCCACATCTATGCGGTCAAATTCAGAGAGGTAGTTTTTATCAATAAAATCCAGCTTCTGTGCCATATCGATATTGCCGTAAAGATAGATATAGCTGTTTGAGGGATGATAATAATTCCTGTGGAAATCCAGATACTCTTCATATGTAAGAAGCGGTATAACCTCAGGATCACCGCCCGACTCAATTCCATACGTGGTATCAGGATAAAGAGAGTTCTGTATCTCTCTTGAGAGCACGTCATCAGCAGATGAAAAGGCTCCCTTCATCTCGTTGTAGACAACACCATTGATGGTAATATCAGACTCTTCATTCTCCATCTCATAGTGCCAGCCCTCCTGAGCAAATATCTTGTCAGTCTTGTAAATATTCGGATAAAAGACTGCATCAAGGTATACGTGCATCAGATTTTGAAAATCCACATCATTGCAGCTTGCCACAGGATAAACGGTCTTATCGGGATAAGTCATTGCATTAAGGAATGTATTCAGTGACCCCTTTGCAAGCTCAACAAAAGGATCCTTGACCGGAAATTCCCTTGATCCGCACAGTACAGTATGCTCAATAATGTGAGCAACACCTGTGGAATTCCTTGGCGGTGTCCGAAAACCTATGGCAAATACCTTATTCTCATCATCATTTGACAAAAGAGCTATTCTTGCTCCTGTCTTTTTATGCCTCATCAGATAGCTTTCTGAATTCAGATCTTCTATTCTTCTCTTCTCAATAATTTCATACGAGGATAATTCTTCCAGTCTCATCCGCATCCTGCTCCTTATTCTTATATATCGAAATCATCTCCCGGGTTGAGCGGGAAATCAAAATCTACTCCGTTCCTCTTCTTCCTGGGAGCTGTACCTGTCACCTTAAGCTTCTGGCCGCTTCCATCGGCGCCTGCAATTTTCTTAAGCTGAGGCAGCTTCATCCTTGGTGTCATATCTGCATCCTCATCATCCTCCGGAAGAACCATTCCCTCAGGAATATAGCGCCGCTTTCCTTTATCCTGTCTTGTTACCATTTCGGGCACCTTTGACAACTGATCCAGCTGCCTGATGGCTTCCTGCAGATCTCTGGCACTTTCCGCCCTTTCGTCAAGCGAGATCACATATTCATCCACGGGTTCCGGTTCAGGCATCTGAGTTTCATTATCCCCCGGTGACTGATTGCCTAATGTTGAATACACCGGTACTTTCTGAACCTCAGATACATATTCCATCTTCATTTCAGAAGAAGCTTTTTCTTCCGGGATCTCTTTTTCAGCTCTGTACCCGAATGCTTCATTTTGCGAATTGTCAGTATCTGAAGGCTCCTGCGGTGCTTTTCCGGAGTCATCCTCATGCAATGCCCCCTCTGATAATTGCCCGCTTCTGCCCGTTGTCTCAGCTCCCGCTTCATTTACAAAAGCTTTTCCGGATGCTTCGTCTACAGAGTCTTCCGGTGAAGAGCCTTGCTCTTCTTCGCCATGAGAATCCTCACCTGATGGCTCTTTTTCATTTGTCTCTTTATCATCCGGCTCTTGTGAATCATCATCCAGGTCCTCATAGAACTCTTCCTCTTCCTCTTCTTCATCGTCTTCGGTATTGTTCTCGAGGCCATCGCTGTCAACCGTAAGTTCCGGCCGGACATCTTCGGTTTCATCTGCTCTGAGGGTTATTAAAGAGGCGACACAGGCAAGAATAAAGCTGTAATATATTGTCACTATTACCTGTGAATTCATTATTGTAGGTCCCATGAACGGAACCGTGGCAAATACAAGCAGCATAGATAAAAGCCAGGGTGATATCTTTTCTATATTCCTGTTTTTCCAATAGCCTGCGATAACGCCTGACATACCGATAACTGTAAGTAAATACAGTATCTTGTAATCAGTGTAGGTCCAGAAAGTGCTGAAGGTATTTGTATTGTAAAAAAAGTACTCTATCCAGTGCTGCAGTCTTGCACCTAGCATATGCGCTCCAGCTTCCTGGGATAACAGCAAAAGAAAAGTTAGTGCACCGGACAGGATTATGAATAAGAGCCTTTTCAGTCCACTCTTTATATCAGACCCACATACCACCAGACTTGCCAGAAGAAAGGGTATTATAAGGATGAACGTTCCGGCATCAACATAGGTCATAAAGCCTATAACAACGCCAACAAGCACAAAACCAATTATCCAATAGCGTGACGTGTATACATTTCTGCCAATACCCTTAAGCAGCAGTGCAACAATGAACAGTTCTATTCCGAACATCGCAATGAAAAGAGAGTCCGTACTTAGTTCAAGTCCCGAGAAGGCATTTGTGAATACAGGCATAAATGAAGCATATGCCACAAAAATAAACGCAGCAGCCCTGCCCAAAAGCATTCTTACCGTCATGGTGCCAAGAATGATAAAAACCGTAAAGCAGACAATCTGAAAAAAGAATGGAACCGAAATCAGATTTCCGGTAAAATACAAAACCGGCCGAAGGAGTCCCGAATAAACAATGGACAAAAGATCAAATTCATACGCAGGAGGCACTCCCACCATTGCATTTTCATAAAGACTGTAATTGCCTGTTATGTCTGAACTGGTAATAGAAAGGATCTCAATCCTGTAGATGATCCCTCCCACTATGACGATAAACAGCAATACCGAATATATTATCCTGAATGATCCTGTTTCATATACATTCGGATCAAAAGAATCGCAAAGCTTTCCCAGACTATTAGTAATAACAGACATGGCAAGAACGCTGAGAACGGTCAGAATTACAGAATACGCAAGGCGGTTTTCCTGCGGAAACAGTCCGGAAAAGAAACTATAGCTTCCCACCATGAGAATATTGAACAACAAAAATATAACCCATACGCCTGTTGCCGGCCATGTTCGCTTTAGTTTCATTTTCTTAGGACCCCCGTAGTTAAAAAATTATATTAGTTTTCTTCAGGCTCATCCCAATTGTGATATACCGCCTGAACATCATCATCCTCGTCAAGAAGGTCAAGGATTCTCTGAAGACATTTGACATTCTCAGGATCTGTTACCTCAACATAATTCTGAGGAATCATTGTAACCTCAGCAGAAGCTGTAGCAATTTTTTGAGCGCTGAGTGCTTCAACTACTGCCTGAAAATTATCAGGAGATGTCAGGATCTCGAAGCTGTCTTCCTCCTCGTTAAAATCGTCAGCTCCTGCATCCAGTACAAGCATCATCAGATCATCTGAGGCCATGCTGCACTCTTCCTTGTCTATTAGAATCTGTCCCTTGTTGTCAAACATATATGACACACAGCCGGGTGTTCCAACATTTCCATTCCCCTTTGAAAATGCTGCCTTGACGTTTGATGCTGTCCTGTTCTGATTATCTGTGAGAGCTTCAACAATGATTGCCGTGCCTCCGGGGCCATATCCTTCGTAGGTGATGTTCTTGTAATCAACACCGCCTTCAGCTCCCGATGCCTTCTTGATTCCTCTCTCAATTGTATCATTTGGCATGTTATTTGCCTTGGCTTTGGCTATTACCGTAGCAAGCTTAAAGTTGTTTGCCGGATCGGGTCCGCCCTCTTTAACAGCAACTGCAAGCTCTCTTCCGATAATGGTAAAGATCTTCCCCTTAGCCGCATCATTCTTTTCCTTTTTGTGTTTGATGTTTGCAAATTTTGAATGTCCTGACATAAAAACTTCCTTTCACACTAATCTATTTTGCTACTTCAACTTCATCTTCCGCTTCCTCCTTGGGATGCAGCTTTGTGATAAGTACACTTGCCACCATATGATTCGAAACGGAAAGAATCTTGAAATTATAGCCATCTACAGTTACATCGAAGTTCTCATCCTGCTCCGGTATTCTGTCGAGCTTGGATATAATATAACCGTTCAGGGTTTCAAACTCCGTCTCCTCAAAGGAGATCTTAAAACGTTTTTCCAGCACCTCAATAGGAGTTTTCCCATCTGCTGTGTACTGCCCCGCTGTTTTTGTGGGCTTGATAAAGTTTTCATCCTCGTCGTACTCATCCATGATATTGCCGACGATCTCTTCCAATATGTCCTCCATTGACACAAGACCTGCTGTCTGGCCATACTCATCTATTACAATAACCATCTGGGTCTTTGATGACTGCATGCTGTGGAACAGTGAGTCAATATTCCTTGTCTCAGGAACAAACTTTGGCTGCCTTAAAAGTCCTTTTATCTTTTTGATAGGCAGCTCCTTGTCTGTTTCCTCCGAAAGCTTTTTCATCGCATCGCGAATATGCATTATTCCGATGATATGGTCTATGTCTTCAAGATATACCGGGAACCTGCTGTTGTTGGTAGCCAGCATAAATTCCACTGCCTCATTCAGACTCACATTTGCATCTATCGCGACCATTGCATTCCTGTTTGTCATGATATCCTGGGCTTCCTTGTCAGAAAACTCAAAGATATTTGAGATCATATCTGCCTCAGATTCCTGAATAACGCCCTGTTCCTGACCTTCAGAGACCATGGACTTGATCTCCTCCTCAGTGACATCCGAAGGATTGTCGTCTCCCCGAATACCGAATATATATAGAAGCCCACGTTCAAGCCCCCGGGTTACCATCACAAAAGGGTATAATATGTTCTTTAAAAAACTCGCCGGATAATAGCAGGCATACAGCCACTTCTTTGATGATCTTGCAGCCAGTCTTGAGGGAATCATGATTCCAAAGCACAGGACAAGGATTGCAATAATCAGACCTGTCAGAGCTGTTGCCAACGTGGCTGTTACAGTTCCTTCAGCTATTTTGAAAAGCCTCGTAAAATACGAACCGATACTCAAAGCTACAAAGCCGCCAAGAATCATGTTCACAATAACTGAAAACAACTGCATTGATTCTATATGAACAGATTGGTCATCCAGAAGCTTTATCAGCGTGTTGCTGACAGCATCTCCTCTCTCTGCGCTTTTTTTCTCAATCTCTTCCTTGCTCGCATGCTCAAGAGAAGCACTGAAGCCGTACATAATTATATTCATAACGAGAATAACAAAAAAAGCGAAAATACTGACTGAAGGCAAGCCTTCGTCCATAATATCATCCTCCATGAATGATTCTGTGAACAATACTTACGTTTTTCAAAAAACAGTCCACAGTTTAAAAATTCATTTGACACTAAAATAAAATGCAATGTCAAAAGAACACAAAATATCAAGATACACTATACCACATTTTGACTTGAGGTACTACTTTTTTTCATATAAAATGGATAAGTGCGTTTTATAGAAGTTTTAAAGACAGAGGAGTTTCACAATGATATCATTTCTGACTATGTCAGTTACAGCGATTACCAATGCAATAATATATGTACTGAAAGCTTTCTTTTCTTTAGTTTTATGGTTCGTAAAATTTCTCTTAAGAGGTATAAAAATCTGCTATTCTTTACTGCCTCTTACCACGCTTGCCTTTGTGGTACTTATTTTTGTTGATGTGTTCTTGATCGTCACAAAGCAAAACCCATTCCCGGAAGAAATTATTACTCTAAGAGCCGCAGAACGAAGTACTGCCATGATGGATTCGCTTCGGCAGTGGTGGATAATGGAGGTTTATTCCTATAAAGGAAATGCTTCATATTATCTCTTGCTCTTTATTTCAGTCATGATGTTTTTGCCTGTTATGACTGTTTTTCTGTCCATTTCTGTTTTTCTGACCTTTGGCAGGCTTCTGTTTTTTGCACTTATTGCTGACGGTGCTTTGTATATCATACTCACTTTTCTCGGAAAGCCTTTTTTTGTGCAGGCTCTTGACCGGTACTACAGGCTCTTCCCGGATGCCGGAATAAAGCATGAAGAAAAAAACTACGCAAGGCTTCTTAAAATGCGAAACAGAGAGCTTCAAAATGACCTGAGACGGGCTGATTTTTACAGAGATTCAGATTTCTATTCATCGGATGATGAACGGTACAGAGAAAATGATTACGTAGAATATGTAGAAGAATATGATGAGGAAGAATTTGATGAGGAATTTGATGAAGCCTATGGTGAAGATGACGAGTTCTATGAGGATTATGAATATGAAGAAGACGGATATGATGTAGATAAATATGAAGCTGATGAAGAAGACAATGTTGAAATAAACGCTGATATGTTTGCAAAAAGAAAGGCTCCCGACACAACTCACGGCTTTGATCAGAGACAATCTGAGCAGCAATACAAGGATACGTACCGGAAAGAGAAAGACAACTCGCAGTTCGATCAGCAAAATAAAACAGGTTCAGGCTCTGCACCTAAAGGAAGTTCAGGAAGCTTTGACTTTTTTGCCGGCTGCAGCAGCAGGGAATCCGTAGACAAAAAATACAAATCACTGGTCAAGCTCTACCATCCTGATAACATGGACGGCGATACCGCCGCCCTTCAGGAGATCAATGTACAGTACGCCAAAGCTAAAAAGCAATTTGAAACTTAAGTATAACAACGTGGTACTCTTTTACTGATGTCACAGGTAAGCTCATAGTTAAAGCGGCCGCTTAATTCACCGAGAAATTCCGCGGTAATCTCTTCGCCCGAGGACGAGTCCTTTCCAAGAAGAATGACGCTGTCCCCTTCCTTGACATCAGGGATATCAGTTACATCCACCATGAACTGGTCCATGCAGACTCTTCCAAGAATTTTTGCTCTTCTTCCATGAATTAATACATAGCCTTTGTTGGAAAGACTTCTTGGATATCCGTCACCGTAGCCGACAGGTATCGTCGCTACCTTTGTAGGCTCTTTTGTCACAAAGGTTCCGCCATAGCTTACGGGTGTCCCTTCGGGAACAGTCTTGAGCATGACGATGTGACTTATCAGCTCCATCGCAGGCTTTAAATCTATTATATCCTTTGGAACTTCATCGGATGGCCACATTCCATACATCGTGACACCGGCCCTCACCATGTCCATGGAGGACTCAGGAATTGCAATGATGCTTGCGCTGTTCGCGCAGTGCTTTATTGCAATATGTAAGCCCGTGTTTTCCTCCAGCTTATCAAGAAAGCACTTAAAGATTTCCTCCCTCTGTCTTGCATTGGTCAGATCACTCTCGTCAGCTCTTGCAAAATGAGTAAATGCCCCCTCTACAGAGATTCCCTCCATACCGGTTAATGCCTTTACAAAATCAATTCCTGCTTCATCAGGAGTTATTCCGATCCTGCTCATTCCTGTGTCGACTGCAATATGAACCGGTGCTGAACCTGTAAGCTCTCCTTTTTCTATGAGCCTTCTTGCACAGGCATCCAGCTCTTTTGCCATATCAAGACGAAATACCGCCGGTCTTATTCCCTCTTTAAGCATTCTCTCATATGCATAAGGAAATGTGTAGCCAAGAATGAGGATGGGCTTTTTAATACCGGCATCCCTGAGTTCGAAGGCTTCTTCAGCCGTTGCCGTCGCATATCCCCAGATATAATCAAGCTTCTCCAGCTCATGTCCGATATCCACTGCCCCATGCCCATAGGCATCGGTTTTTATAACAGCCATGATCTTAGCCCCCGCAGGAATATTCTTTCTCATAGCCTCAAGATTGTATTTTATGGCATCCAGATTGATCCTCGCCACCACTCTGGAAAACCTGTTATTCGCATTATCCATTTTCTACTTCCCCCTGATTGTATGATGTTGAGTCGCCCGACAAAAGCTCGCCAGTCCGGCCCCGGCTGTGCATATTGCACAGGAGGCTGAGAGGCCCTATGAGCTCGTCGGTACTTAGGCACCGTATTTTGGTGCCTTAGTACCGCTACGAAGCGAAAGGAGCGAAAGCGTGCCCGAAGAGATTGTACAATATGCACAGCCGGGGCCGGACTGGCGAGCTTTTGTCGGGCGACTCAACATCATACAATCAGGGGGAAG
>JAILJR010000199.1 GCA_024694565.1 Butyrivibrio sp.
ATCTATCTGGTCGAAAACATTGGAATGCCGGATGAAAAGATTTATTTTGACTCGCAGTCCATTCCGGATGAGGCAGGATACTTTTCTTTGGTAATAATAAAGTAACATTATTATTTCCGTTCCCTAATCTTTAAATATCAGAGGAAAAAATATATGAATGATTCAATAAAAGAACTCACAAAGAAAGTCGTGGAATTCAGAGATGCCAGGAACTGGAAACAATTTCACAGGCCCAAGGATATGGCCATATCCATCTCTCTTGAAGCTGCAGAATTGCTGGAGGTATTCCAATGGTCCGGTGCAGACACTGAAGTTGATACAGACAAAAAACTTTCAAAGGTCAAGGAGGAGCTGGCAGATATATTGATGTATGCATTGCTGATGGGAAATGACCTTGGTCTCGATATACCGGAAATCATTAATGACAAGCTTGCCGAGAACAACAGAAAGTATCCGGCAGAAAAAGCATACGGAAAAGCAGATAAGTACACCGCTTATGTTACCGATGGAGGAGAAGGCAAATGATCGTATATGATGGGTTAAAAAGTGACTTCTTACGCAGTGTTGAAGAAGACACCATTGCCCTGGAAATCGAGCAGAATGTTCTTGCAAGAATGGGCAGGCATACCGTAACAAATGAATTCAATGCCTGGGATAACTCAATGCAATATATGTATAAGGTCATGAACGATTCTGATATCCCGGATGATGCAGGAATAGCCATTGAATACAACATCCCACAAACTGCCAAGCGAGTGGACTTTATGATCTCCGGATATGATAAAGACAGAAATCCGGGTATGGTTATTGTGGAATTAAAGCAGTGGAGCAGTCTTGAAAAAGTTGAGAATACCGAGGCCCTTGTAGAGACTTATACGGGAAATGCCATGCGAAAGGTGGTTCATCCGTCATATCAGGTATGGTCTTATGCTCAACTGATAAATGATTACAATGCAGCCGTGCAGGACAGCCATGTAAACCTTGCGCCATGTGCATTCCTCCATAATTACACCCGTCATGACAATGATCCGTTGGATGATAAGCAGTATGTAGCATATACTTCCGAAGCGCCGGCATTCACAAAAGGCCAGGTTAAGGACCTGAGGGATTTTATAAAAAAGTATGTGAAAACCGGAGATAAAAAAGAGGTTCTTTATCTGATCGATCATGGAGCGATACGACCTTCAAAAAGTCTCCAGAATGCTATCGCTTCCATGCTCAAAGGAAATGAAGAATTCATCATGATCGATGAGCAGCGTGTTATATATGAGGAGATCATCAATATATCAACGAAATGTCAGAAGGATCATAAGAAGCGTACTGTCATCTGTACAGGTGGCCCGGGAACAGGCAAAAGTGTGATTGCTGTGAGACTGCTGGCGGAACTGACTCAGCTGGGTCAGGTTGTGCAGTATGTATCCAAGAACAGTGCTCCGAGACAGGTATATGCCGCCAAGCTTAAAGGTAAGGTAAAGAAGAGCAGCGTTGATAATTTGTTCAAGGGTTCAGGTACGTTCTATGACTCCGGGAACAATGCAATAGGCACGCTGCTCGTGGATGAAGCGCACCGGCTCAATGAAAAGTCCGGAATGTTTCATAACGTAGGCGAAAACCAGATCAAGGAGGTTATACACGCAGCCTTATGTTCTGTATTCTTTATAGACGAAAGCCAGCGGGTCACCATGGATGACATTGGATCTGTTGACGAGATAAAAAAGTGGGCAGAAGAGGGAGGCTCAGAAGTAACGGAAATGGAGTTGGTCTCACAGTTCAGGTGCAACGGATCAAATGGTTATCTGGCGTTTATTGATGATCTTTTAGAGATACGCGAAACAGCGAATTATGATCTGGAAGGTCTTGATTATGAGGTGAAACTCTGCGATGATCCTGCCGATGTACAAAGGATCATAATAGAGAAAAACAGGGCTGCAAACCGTGCCAGGATTCTTGCCGGTTATTGCTGGAACTGGCCAAAGGAAAGCAGGAAGAACAGCAGCTTCCACGACATTAAGATCGGAGATTTCGGCATTAGCTGGAATCTTGATGATGGTCAGGCATTTGCAATCAGTGAGAATTCGGTCAATGAAGCAGGCTGCATCCATACGACCCAGGGACTTGAATTTGATTATGTCGGTGTAATCATCGGCGATGACATCCGCTATGAGAACGGACATGTGGTCACAGATTTTACAAAACGTGCCAAGACTGATCAGTCGCTGAAGGGCATCAAGAAGATGTACAAGGAAAACCCTGAGGCGGCTCTTGCCCGGGCGGATGAGATCATAAAGAATACATACCGGACTCTTATGACCAGAGGCATGAAGGGATGCTACATCTACTGTACAGATCCCGGATTGAGGGAATACATAAGAAGACGTCTCGAGGCTGTGCCAAAGGGTGGAAGCCTGGTTCACTCGACGAAGAAAGGATAGTGCTCTTTTATGTTTAACAAGGGAATACCATTTGGATACATAGGAAGCAGCAACATTGGCAGTGTTGTGG
>JAILJR010000213.1 GCA_024694565.1 Butyrivibrio sp.
CAAGGTCGCGTCCGAATGGAGGGGCATATCGAGCTGCAGCCTCAGGCGGAATACGGCGGAGACCTTGTTGAAGTCGAAGTGCTTCGCTTCCTTTTCTATCAGTATATGCTATCACCTTTCATTTGCTTTACCATAATTACCCATACAGTTATTCTATTGTTTATCAGTTTTGTCGTCAATAGAAAGTAATTCAGATGGCGATTGTACATGCATCCATTCAAGAAATCAAAACTATTATCGAATTTATACTCTGTTGTCCTTTTTCCAGATTAGTGTTTTCTGCTTTAGTGTAGAATAGTCATACTCTTCGGTGCTAATAAGACCCGGAGAAAGCTCTTCTGGCATCTTTTTCCTGTTTCTGTCAATTAGCTGCGTCCAAGAAGAAAGCTGATGATCCGTCAGTATTGGAACATAGTATATTTCAGTGACCTGTTCTGAAAAGCAGATCTTTGTTGGTGTTTCTATAGTTGTTGCACCCGCACCCCGACCATCCTCTATATGAGGTCCTCCAGCCACTTCGTAGTCTTCAGTTATTTCCCATGGAGTATATATCCAGTCGAGTCGATAGAAATACCACTCCTTTAAAGAGAAAAGATACTGTGCTTTTATGTCGCCATAAGATACATACATCGTTATCTCCCCGTCATGATGTGTTTCATAAATCAAACGTAAGCGCTGATTTTGAGCAATCTCGTCAGGAATCATTACGGCACAGCCGTTTTCAACAGAAAATGAAATGTTGTCCTGATCTACCGGTGTGAAACCATGCAGCATTGGCCATGAGAAATAGACTGCCAGCAAGGATACAACAAAAGACAATGTCAGGATTATGCTGATAAATGCCTTTACCGCTTTCCGAAAAGCATTTTTTTTCATCCGATTGATCGGCGCGGTAACCTGTTCCTGCTGAGTAGTAATTGTGATATCTTTTTTCATCCGCTCATATAATCTGCGGCATTCCTCACACTTTGGCAAATGATCTTCCACAAAATCCCGACTTGCCTGGCTCAACCCTTTATCAGCATAAAGAGGAAGTAAATCCTGAATTATATCGCATTTATCCGTTTTCATCTAATTCCTCCAATTTAGAAACTATCTTCGCTTTCGCCCGGTAAAAGGTCATCTTTGCCCAGCTCTCGCTTTTACCGAACAGATTTGCTATCTTTGAAAAACTGAGCTCCCCAAATACTCGCAGCATAAACACTTCTTTATACGGCTCCTGCAGTTCATGTAAACCTCTATGAATTCTCAATGCTTCCTGTTCATCCAACACCCTTTCTTCAAAGACTTCAGGCTCAATTACTTCGTGCTAATCAATTGGGTAAAGGCGTTTATCTTTTTTCTTCCTGTTAAGCCAGAGGTTTTTCCCGATTTTACAAAGCATAGTGAAATCCGAACATTTTTTCCTGAAAGAGGGCAGGTGCTTTTCGTATCGAAGGAAAGCCTCATGGGTAAGATCTTCTGCTTCTGCCGGATTTTTACAAATAGCAAGAAGGTAGCTTTTTAAGGCTCTATAGTGAGTCTCATAGAGTATCTGAAACTCTTGTTCATTCATCTTCATCCCCCCTTTCAATAGTTAGACACTTTATTATAGCAAATAGTCACAAAGAATCTTGTTGCCCATCCACCACGAACCGTCCTCAAATCGGGACGACATTCCGATCCGTCCTTATCCCCTTAAATCCCTTGATTTAAGCGGAGTTTGGGACGTTTCGGCATCTGTTGCTTGGATGTATTACAAGGCGAAAGGACATAGAAAAAGCCTCATACTGTGACGTAATGTCATAGCACAAGGCTTCTAGGTTTTACTATGTTTTTTAGGCTGTCAGGCGCTCAACGATTTTGTCATTTTTCAGGCTCATCGTGAATGTCACTTAACAACGCCTTAATTATTCCTCCTTAATAGTTCTCTGCGCGGACTTCGAAGAATGCCTGAGGATGCTTACATACAGGGCAAAGCTCAGGAGCCTTAACGCCCATCACCAGGTGGCCGCAGTTACGGCATTCCCACAAAGTAACACCGCTCTTTTCG
>JAILJR010000217.1 GCA_024694565.1 Butyrivibrio sp.
GCTATCGAAAACTGCCTCATTATTCGCATTATGCAGACTCGCCATTCGGTATGCTGTCCACGCAATCGAATTTGACTTACCCGAACCGGCACTATGCTGAATTAGATAATTATGCCCGGCTCCTCCCTCACGAACATGACTAACCAGCTTCCGCACAACATCCAACTGATGATATCTCGGGAAAATAACCTTCATTTTTGTCTCGATACGCTGTGAGCCGTCTTTATTCTTTGTTTTCTTTTCTTCCTTCTGGACATTGATGAATTTCTGCAGGATATCCAGGAGCTTATCCTTCTGCCATACTTCTTTCCACAGATAACTTGTAGCATAATCGCCATCTTCTGTTTGCGGATTTCCTGCACCACCATCCTTACCTGCACCATTGCTTCCCTGGTCAAATGGAAGGAACGGTGTCTTATCCCTGTCTATAACTGTGGCCATTGCTGCGTTATAAAGATCCACAGCAAAGTACGCCAATATACGCTTATTCTGACCGAATACCGGCTCCTTGGGATCACGATTATACATCCATTGTCTTTTTGCGTCATCAATGCTCTGACCGGTCAGCTGGTTCTTCAGCTCTATGGCAACAATAGGAATACCGTTCAGCGCAAGCATCATATCAACAGAATTTGTATTGGTCTCAGAATAGTGCCACTGTCGAATGCACTGACAAACATTCTTCTGATAATTATCAACTGCAAGCTGATTAAGTGTTGATTCCGGTGCAAAATAACATACGGAAAATTGCACGCCACGGTGTTTGAAGCCATGACGTAGCACCTCAATCAATCCAACCTGATTCACCGCACTGTCAAAGGCCTTATAGAATTGACGAATAGGATCGATGTTACACATCCGTTCAAAGCGCTTCCACGCCATTGGCTGACTGGCTTTTACAAAATCAGTAAGTGTAACAATATCCAACGCCATACCTTTGTACATTTCATTACGGTATCCTGCGTCAGTTGCCTTTACCCAGCCGCCTTCCGGTGATGTCAAATATTCCTCGATTTTGCTTTCAAAAAGTCGCTCTGACTCATCCAGTTTAGTCATGGCATCATAATAAGCTTTAGCACGTTCTGCAGTACCTGTGTCTTTAGCCATAATCACACCACCTTTCGTTTTCCGGTTACAGTCTCATATATTAATGACTGCTTGTACGATTCCAAATCTGCAATCAAGTCTTCTTTTTCCTTAATGTGTGAATCCAGTTCTTCAATCTTCTCATCAAGGAATGTTACAATGCTGGCTTGTTCAGGCATATCAGGGCACGGTATATGCATACTATTATAATTTGTTTGAGTCATGCTCGGTAATGTTGTCTGCGATCGATATGCCGGATAATCAAAGCATATAGCTAAATAATAAAAATATTTAAGCTGTATAATTGGGTTTATAATTTTGGTATTAAATGCCGTATCGACATTCCAATATCTTCCCTCAATATAATGCGGGATGTGTAAGGTTGCACCTTTTCTTCCGAGTAAAACAGTTGGTCCTTCTTTGTATTCACCACAAGTTTTAAAACTTCCAGTTCCACTTCCGTAAACAGGAATATCCCCTTCTGTTTGAGGATCAGAACCATTCTCTATCTTCACAGCATGTTTAACTCTTATCAATCGCCACTTTTCTGGAATCTGTCCTATCCACCAAATACCGCTGTCTCTGTAGGCAACATTCTTTTCTAGTCCTTTAGTTGTTGCCTCGTAGATAATTGACATCTTCCATTTTTTATACTCTTCGATCCCTTCCTCAACCTCTTTTATTGTTGCGTCGATTTGAGAACACTTTTCATCTAAAGACAGCGCTATCTCATGCTGAACGCTAAGCGGAGGAATAGGAACGACAATACGTTTCATTTCCTGCCACCTTGTGGTCCAAAGATCATCTACTATGCCATGTCCCCACTTATAGAATTCATCAGCAAAGGATACCGTATGAAAAAGCCAATTATAGTAGCCAGGATCCATCTCTTCTTTCGGAGTAAGCACTGTATTAATAAGAGAAACTGATCCATCATATTCTGAAATGCCACAAGAACCCCTTCTGTCCGATCTACTATTAATTGCAAAATCGCCTTTTCTTACAAGTTTTCTATTATCACCATCATCTGATTTTGCCGCAGTCTCCAATTGCGGTACGATGCCCTTCATAGTCACCGAAAGCGGAGCAAAATCTTTATCGCTGACCTTTGTATTTCTTAAACTATATAAAGAACCTATTTTTGATAGTTTCCATCCAGCTGGGATTTCCCTTAACCATTCTTGCCTGCTATCACGAAGTTCATTTTCTGTGGTTTGTTTATTCATTTTTATTCACCACCATTCTTCAGCATTTTTTCTAACCGTCTTGCTAATTCCTTTTCGTGATTCTCGATTCTTTTTGCAATATCAGCTGCCTTTTCTAATTCTTTATATTCATAAAAAGTTCTTGAAAAAGGTATCTCATATCCAACCTTATCCTTCGAATGATCAATCCACGCACTAGGGTTAAAAGGTAAAACCTCTCTTGCAAAATACTCATCTATGTCCTCATCCAAAGGTACGCTCTCTGTATCCCGCTTAGCTGGATCTGCTTGCAAATGCCCCCTTTTCTTAATTTCATTGCCATTTTCATCAATCAAAGGTGTTTCAACGACTATTTTGTTATATCCAAGTGCCATAGAAGACATAACTTTCGATTTGCAGACAATTGTATTTCCTGATTCAGTAACTGATTCATAAGTAGAATCAGTATACTCACCAAATGCTCTTACAATTAAATCGCGTGCTGCTTTTGTAATATCAACTCTTTTGCTTCCGATGTTTTTTCGCCTTGATTCATAACACTTACTAGCATCTATCAAAAGCACATGTTCTCTATGGCTTGCAGATTTGTTCTTTGTGACAAGCCAAATATATGTCGCAATACCAGTATTATAGAAACTGTCGTTTGGCAATTGAACAATCGCATCCAGCCAATCGTTTTCTATGATATATCTACGAATTTCGCTAGGTCCAGACCCCGCATCACCAGTAAACAAACTTGAGCCATTCTGGATAATTGCCATATGACCCGAATCCTTAAGCTTAGCAATTCCATTAAGCATAAATAACAATTGCCCGTCGCTTTTGGGAGGAAGTCCCGGGGCGAATCTACCGCCATTACCTAATTTTGCCTCCGCTTCCACTTTTGAAGCCTCACGTTTCCAGTCTATGCCGAAAGGAGGATTACTTATAATAAAATCAAACGTCATTCCTCCAAACTTATCTTCGCTTAATGTATCGCCGAACTGCATATTTTCAGGATCGCCCCCGCGTATAAGCATATCGGCCTTTGCAATACCAAAAGTAAACGGGTTTATTTCCTGACCATAGCAAATCAACTGAGCTGCTTTATCCAATGATGAAAGCCTTTCTTCCATACACGTTAACATCTGACTGGTACCCATAGCCATATCATATGCTGTATAGATCCTTCCATCTGCTGACATTCCTATTTTATCCGTCAGAAGATCGCACATTAAATAAATGATATCTCTACTGGTGAAATGAGCTCCCGCCTCTTCGTCATATGACTCAGAGAATCTCTGTACAAGGTTTTCAAAAATATACCCCATATCCACCGCGGATATCTTGTCTGGATTCATATCCGCTTTTTCCGAACAAAAATCACTTATTACCTGATACAGTAATCCTGCATTCGACATGCGCTCCAACTGAGTAAAGAAATCCATTCTTGCCAGAATATCCATTACATTGTCAGAAAAACCATTCAAATAATTCTCAAAGTTAGTTTTAATGTTATCTGGATCTGCCTTTAATTTCTCAAAAGTGTATTCACTGGTGTTATAAAAACGGTAACCAGATTCCTTCCTGAGAAAAGCATCCTTGACAGCCAAACCTTCAATTTCTTTGTATTTTTTTACTACATTGTCATGCGTCGGTAATAAGCAATCGTGAAATCGCTTTATTACTACCATTGGAAGAATAACCAATCCGTATTCATGAGGCTTATACGCCCCAAAAAGACTATTTGCAACATTCCAGATGACTGTGGCTTTTTCCTGGATATTTACACCCACCTCTTTAATCTTCTGGTTCGTATCCATATTCAGCATCCTCCTTCTTTTGCCTTATTTGACTTGATATTTCATTCATTTTTTCTGTAAGCCGATCAACTCTCACTCCGATCTGATACGGCTTTGTATTTTCTATTCTTCTTTCATGTTCGACATTTAACAACATTCGTGCATGAAGTACATCATATATGCAGTACGGCATCTCATCCAAAGCATCCATTACAGCCAGTACCGCTGATGGAACTGTCGCCGGCAGCTTTGTTTTCGATTGAAGATATGCCTCTATCTGGTTCTGATATAGATCCAACACATCTGTAAGTAAATCAAACTCCGACAAAGCATCCAGTTCTTCTCCATCATCAGCCTCATCATCAAGATATGACGGGAGATCATCAATCCACCCTCTTACAATATCAATAGTCCATTTTGACTGCATCCTTACAAGCAGATCCTGATATGCATTGTAAGCAGCCTTAAGCCTATGACGTTTTTTCAGACCTCTAATGACCCTTTTATGATCGCGGTCTGCCAGAAACTCTTCAGCAATAGTCAAATTATGATATCTCTGCGGAATGGAGCACTTGCTGCCTTCTTTTCTTATAACATCCTTAAATGAATCTCTAACATATCTAATGACACACTCATCCGACACCATGATAGTAGCATCCGGGAACGCCGTCGCAGCCGCCATGTGTAACTGTTCGTCAGGATCTATATATACATTTTTTACCTTCGATTTATCGAGTGTCGAAAAAAACAAAGCATATGTATATTCATCGGATCCGCTTAACACATCAATTAATCTCACATCCCGGTTATAAATTCCAAGCACAATTGGATAAGCATTGCTAAAGTAATATGCGACAAAAACCACAATGCCCTCAGGCGTTTTCAATGGCGGCATTTGTTCTATCCGCATCTTAAGTCTTCGCCGCATTATGACACCGACAGATGCTTTCGATGCCGGAACTCCATATTCCTTACAAACCTTTTCATATGTTTTT
>JAILJR010000235.1 GCA_024694565.1 Butyrivibrio sp.
TGATATAACAAACTTACGAAAAGGAACATCTTATTATGGAAACTTTACTTGCTATTATTACTGCCGTATGCGGCAAAATTCAAGTAGTATCTGATCTGTTCTGGGATTTTCCCACCAATTTTAAGTGGTACAGCTCCATCCCTATCCTCGGTAATTTCTCCCTTGCGATAATACTGCTCATAGGCTCCGGAATCTATTTTTCCATCAGACTTAAGTTTATACAGGTACGCAAGTTCAAGCATGGAATAAATGTGCTCAGAACCAGCAAAGCTCAGACCGGTATTTCACCGCTCGCGTCATTTTTCCTTTCAACTGCAATGCGTGTAGGTCCGGGAAATATCCTTGGTGTTACCGGCGCAGTATCTGTCGGAGGTCCGGGCGCTCTTTTATGGATGTGGATATCTGCATTTTTTGGAATGGCAACAGCCTTTGTAGAATCAACGCTCTCTCAGATCTTCAAAGAGAAAAAAGATGATGAATACATTGGCGGAATGGCGTTTTATGGGCGCAAGATGCTGAAAAACTCAGCTGTTGTCGGGGTAGTCTTATCTCTGATGTATATAATATACGCGCTTCTATGCTTCCCTGCCCAGGGCTTTAACACAGTGTCTGCAATGGGTCAGATCGCCGGAATCATAAGTGGCAGCGAGCTTCCCACAACTCATCCTGTTTACTGGATTGGATTTGTTGTCATCATCCTTGCCACCATCGCAGTTTCTTTTGGCGGAACCAGGAAGATATCCAAGGTTACAGATGTTCTTGTTCCCATAATGGCAATTGTGTATGTGCTGACGGTTATCGTTTTAATACTCATCAACTTCACAAGAATCCCCTGGTTCTTCTATGCTGTATTCACAGAGGCTTTCAAACCTGAAGCAGTATTCGGCGGAGCCTTTGGAATAGCTCTCATGCAGGGCGTTAAGCGAGGTCTTATGTCCAATGAAGCCGGTCAGGGTACCATCACAATGCCCGCTGCTGCTTCTGATGCAGCTCATCCCTGCGATCAGGGCTGTGTCCAGGCGGTAGGCGTTTTCCTTGACACCATAGTCATCTGCACGCTCACAGGTTTTGTAGTCATCATGGGCAGAGTATGGCTTACCGACTCATCCGATGCATGGTTTGAACTTGGCAAACTCCCCAAATACCTTGCATCTGTAGAGGAACTCACTCCCGGAACTGCCTTAAACAGCATTGTAACTCTTCTTATTTCGCTCTGCTTTGGTCTGTTTGCATTCACCTGTCTCTTAGGATTCATGTCCTTCTCAGAAATCTGTGCAAACAGGATCAGCCGCAGCAAAGTATTTATTAATGTTATCCGCCTGCTGGATATTTTCGTTATCTGCTTCGGAATGCTCACTTCAATCGTAGGCATGGACCTCGGCGCCCTCTGGGATCTGTCAGATTTTGCCAACATTCTCATTGCCTATTGTAACATTCCTCTTCTATACATTGGCTTTAAATATGTTAAAAGAGCTCAGGAACAATTTGAGTCTGAACCCGGAATGCCCTTTACATCAAGGGTTGCAGGTATCGACGTCCCGGTTTGGGATGAAAAAGCAAAGCTCGGAAAGTAAACATCATAAATATTTACTTTCCGTTTACCAACATACTTTATCTTTATTTTATCAGCTCCCCACAAGCTGATGGATAACATACTTAAACCTTTTTTTAATCAACTCTTTCATTTGAGTTCATTTTCAAACCCCTCCGGTTCTAAGCCGGAGGGTATCCCCCAAAGCCATAATTTTTTGCACGCCCCACGTGCATAAACTTAACTGATAAAAGCCATAAGTCCCTCGGAGAGAATCTCCGGGGGACTTTAGTTTGTGCATTATAATAATCTATAAGGCTTTCTGTCATTCCATGCCCATACAAAATTTTCTTTCTCAATTGTCATTTTGAGGTATCATTTCAAGGAGCTTTCTGGCTGCATCAGCCGGAAAATCGGGTGTGGGCGGATTGGCGATCAGCTCTTTTAACAGCTCATGTGCATTCCCGCTCTGAGGAAGCATAAACCCGGCTTCTCTCATGATGTCCTCTGCTATCAGTCTCTCGGATCTGGCAACAGCCTTCATGAGCTTCTGAAGACCTTTTCTGTCACTTTCCCACATGATCTGAACAGCCATAACTTCCCCGTCAGCCTTCTTCTGGGCGAGCTGATTGAGCGTAGCCTTTACTTCATCGGTTTTGGGCTGCTGCGGAGGGTAATTTACAGGAACCATGCTGATCGCTCCGCTTGGGCAGGCCTCAGCACATGCGCCGCAGCCGATACATTTTTTAACATCTATTATGCTGTCTTCTGTGTCCGTCGCACCACAAGGGCAGACATATAGGCACAGACAGTCCTTGGTACAAAGTCTAAGGTTTCTGACCGCTATCTTTTCCATGATCATGCCCTCCCTTCTATCTTCTCAAATTTGTATGAAGGAACTTTGCAGACCGGGCACAATTCCGGTGGAGTATCTCCTATATAGACAAAGCCGCATACAGTGCATATCCAGATATCTGTTCCATCAAGCATTGCTTCGCCTTCTTTGAGATATCTGTCTACTAAA
>JAILJR010000016.1 GCA_024694565.1 Butyrivibrio sp.
AACATCCGTACCCAGACCATGGCAGGCAGGGAGCAGAAAGCCAAGGAGGGTAAGTGGAACGGCGGATTTGCGCCTTATGGCTATAAGCTGGAAAACGGACAACTGCTGATAGCGGATGATGAGGTAGAGATTATCCGTATCATATATGACAGATACATCCATACAAATTCGGGTATCAACGGTGTGGCATCATATCTTAACGATAATGGATATACCTAGAAGCTTCGACAGAATAATACGATCCCCGGCTTTTCATCCGGCTTTGTAAAGAGTGTGCTTGATAATCCTGTATATATGGGTAAGATCGCATACGGCAGGCGTCGTACCGAGAAGAAGATCGGTACCGCAGTGGATACTTCGGAGATGGAGGAGCGTATTGAAGCGCTTCGCACCCAGTTAAAGCAGGTGCAGGGGACAAAGACCCGTTTGGAGCATCAGATGGACAATCTGGATGTGACCGATGCTCACTATAACAAGAAGATATCCGATCTCCAGCGCAGATATGACGAACAGTATGATAAGGCGGAAACCATTGAAACCCAGATGGATGAGTGGAACAGCCGGCTTCTGAGCGTGCGGCAGGAAAAGATATCCGCCGATAATGTATATCAGCTTCTGCTTGCGTCAAAAGAGATACATCTACATAGGGTCATAGCTCTGA
Organism: Butyrivibrio sp.; assembly: GCA_024694565.1. Classification (GTDB taxonomy): domain Bacteria; phylum Bacillota; class Clostridia; order Lachnospirales; family Lachnospiraceae; genus Butyrivibrio. The sequence continues at coordinate 662 of JAILJR010000016.1, forward strand.
ACATTGCAGAATCTATGGGCTGATCTTTTCTTTTTGCCACGACCGTTTCCTTTTACCGGCTTGCAAAGATCTGAGTATCTTTGCAAAATTGTTACTCTGTCCAGGGAAGTTTGATATTTGGAAGCTCCGTTTCATTCACATCCTGCAGGTCGTACACGATTCCGTTTTCCTCAAGCTCCTTCAGAAAGGCATTCACAAAAACAGGGCTTGAAAATGTCTGGAGAAAATCAAGGGTGAAGCGTCCATTCACCGCGGATATTTCTACAGTTAAGCCATCGGCCGCAGAGGATGTCCACGCCCGGAAATCACGTATATACTGCTCGGCTTCATGATAGTTGGCCTTGCCAACATAACTCACTGTGGCCGTTATGACCCTGGCCGCCAGAGCGCTGATATAGCTCGTCACGCCAAGGCGCTCCTGGTCGGTTTCTTTGGAGAGAATAAGACCATTGATCCCTTTGATGGAGGCTACTCCCATCAGAACATTTTCCTCCTTATTCTGTGCCAGGACCATACCTCTGTAAGCGGTGGCCTGCTGGTCAAGAGGCCAGTCGCGCATTTTATCCTTGTATTCCAGCATAATGCCGCCGACCAGACTTTGATGTGCCAGAGGTGCATGTAGTGCCTTTCTTTGATTCACGCACAGTGTGATGCGGATGATGTCATTCGCATCCGGGAACAGCTTCGCAATGGCCCGGCTGAGCAGCAGAGAGACCATGGTTTCGGGGCTGCCATCGTTGTCCAGATTGAATCTCATGAACTCGGATTCAGATATGGCGATGCTGTAAACAGTATGCCGGTGATCCTCCTCCAGTCCTGCAGATGCGATCAGATTCAGCGCGTCTGACATCTCTTCGTTGCGCTTGGGGGTCGGAAGATCAGTCCTGTCCGCCACGGGGTCGACCCACTCCTCCTCTGGAATTTCATCACCAACCAGGCGGATGCCGTCTTCCTTAAGTCTGACGTCATACCGCTCGGAGCAATAGTAATAGAGGAGTGTACGCACTATCTCATATGCACCTGTTCCATCTGTCATGCCGTGAAACACATCCAGAATGATCCAGTTATCCTGCCAACAAAACGCGATCATATGATAATTGGAATCCTCGGAATTCAAAGCTACGCCGTGAAGCGAGTGGGTGACAACAACAGGCCGATGGTTTTCTGCGAATATGTACCGGTTATCCTTTTTTTAAGAAAGTATTAATGGAAATTTAACGTAATGATAATAATGATTACATACGGCAAACTGATAGAATAAATATGCAATAAGGAAAATGGTCGGTAGAAATAGGATGATGTTGAGGTCAAAAGTCACCTGGTGGCTCCGTGGCTGTGCATATTGCACAAGCTACTGAGAGGCCCTTGTGAGCGGTCGGTACTTAGAGGCTGTACTTTGGCCTCTTAGTACCGCTACCAGCGAGCAGGAGCGAGAGCGTGCCCGAAGTGATTGTACAATATGCACAGCCGGAGCCGGACGGGCGAGCTCTTGTCGGCCGGCTCATTACATGAGCAGTGGGAGGATCAATGTATATTACTGATGAAACAGGTGACAAAATAATAAAGGCAGTACTCGTGGGACTCAATACTGATAAGAGTACGACAGAGTTTGAGCGGTCGATGGACGAGCTCTCTGACCTGACAGAGGCACTCGATATTGAGGTGGCGACGGTGATGACACAGAACCTCCCAAATCCTGACAGCAGTACATATATAGGAAGCGGCAAGGTGCAGGAGATAAAGGCAGCACTTGATGTTTTTGATGTCGATATAATTATCTTCAATGATTCTCTTTCGCCGATTCAGGCAAGAAATCTTGAGAGGGAGCTGGATACGGAGGTCATGGACAGGACAGGCCTGATACTTCAGATATTCTCAAGGAGGGCAAGGACGAGGGAAGCGAGGATACAGGTTGAATACGCACAGCTTCAATATACACTGCCAAGGCTTGCACATATGAACAGGAAGCTGACCAGGCAGGGCGGCGGAAGCGGAAGGCTCTCAAATAAGGGAGCAGGTGAAAAGCAGCTTGAGCTGGACAGGAGACACATAGAGCACCGCATGACTGAGCTGAGGAGCGAACTCAAAAATATTGAGAAGGAGAGAGATACCCAGAGAGGCAGAAGGCAGCGCTCAGGAATGCCAAGGGTATCGCTTGTCGGATACACCAATGCAGGCAAGTCGACTTTGATGAACAGGCTTATGAAGCTGTACGGCGCAAGTGGCAGGGAAGACAAGCAGGTTCTGGAAAAAGACATGCTCTTTGCAACTCTTGATACTTCTGTGAGGAGTATCGCGCCAAGAGGTAAAAGACCATTTCTTCTTGCGGACACTGTGGGCTTTATAAGTCAGCTTCCGCACTCACTGATAAAGGCATTTCGTTCTACAATAGAAGAAGTGAAATATGCGGATCTCATTCTGGAAGTGATCGACATATCGGATCCCGAGCATCAGTGGCACATGGAGGTTACAAGGGATACATTTGCGGAGATAGGTATTGTTGATATCCCAATAATATATGTTTTTAATAAGGGAGATATTCTTCGCAGTGAGCAGGAAAAAGAGGGCAGACCTCTGACTGAGATTCCGAAGATCAGGGATGACAGGATATATATTTCTGCCAGGGATGATCACTGCCTGGAAGTTCTGACCGACATGATACTAAAAAAGCTTTCCGAGAAACATTCGGAGTGTGTACTCAGGCTTCAATACCCGGATTCTGCGATTCTTGGCCAATTGCAGGAGAGGGGTCTGGTGAGGAATGTTGAATACCTGGCAGAGGGGATATTAGTGACAGCGCTTCTTGACGAACAGGACAGAGGAAGGCTGGCAGAATATATTTGCAGCTGAATTGTAACTATTTAATAAGACCGGGATATGAGCTATAATGTAGTAATGACACCGTCAAGAGCTCATAATGTTCAAGGTCTCAATACACTAAAGGCTTTTGCCTGTGGTATCATGTATTAATCGCGACAAAGAAAGGAGACTATGATATGGAGAGAGTTGTTAAGTTTCTGAAGGAAGCAGGTACATACTATCTTGCAACAACAGAGGGGGATCAGCCCAGAGTCCGTCCGTTTGGAACAGCTCATGTATTTGAGGGGAAGCTCTACATTCAGACCGGAAAGGTAAAGGATGTATCAAAGCAGATCCATGATAATCCCAAGGTGGAAATATGTGCATTTATGAATGGTGAGTGGCTCAGAGTAACAGGTGAGCTTGTTGAGGATGACAGGGCTGAAGCAAGGCAGTCCATGCTTGATGCATATCCTTCTCTTCAGGGAATGTACAAGGCAGATGATGGAAATACCGAGGTGTTTTACTTTAAAAATGCAAAAGCGACCTTCAGTTCCTTTACAAAAGAGCCGGAGACCATTTCTTTTTGAAAAAACATAAAAAGATACAGGTATTAGTAGAGAAGCCTGATACTGTCAGCGCACGTCCTTTGGGGCGCTTACGGTATCAGGAAGAGGCCGGAATAAGTCAGATTAAGACTGGCGTTTAAAGAGGAGAAACAGAGTATTATGAAAAAGTTTTTGGCAATGAGTTTGGTATGTGCGTTTGCAGTGTCGTCATTTGGATGCGGCGCAGGAAACAACGGGGGAGATGCGCAGCAGACGCCCGGTTTGGAGTCTATTGAAGAAAAGCTTGATACTTCTGCAGATAAAGCTGAGGACTCCAAGGAGGGGGTTGATGAAACAAAGAAAGATGCAGAAGCTCCGGGACAGGAAACCGGGGGTGCAGGACAGGAGTCCGGGGCAGCAGACACAGCTCTTTATGAGGATTTTAAGAAAGGCAATGCGAAAGTCAGGTATCGTGGTACTGCAGATCTGGCGAGCAATATTCCCACAACCCAGCTTCTTGAGGTCGGCAAGTCCTACACAATGGATGAGATTGTAGCTTTGATTGAGAAGTCTGATGAATACAGGGACTTAAAGCTTTCATCAGATATCATCTACAGGGAGATAGACTGCGGCAGCGATGGCGTTCCTGAGCTTTTAGCAGAGGCTTCGTTTGGGGATGAGTTCACACTCTTTATGATAATCAAGGAAATTGACGGGGAGCTTGTGATGTGCTTTGATCAGGATTCCTGGTCAAGAAGCTCAATAGTTGTAAATGCTAATGGAACCATTGAAGGCAGCGGCTCAGGCGGAGCAGCTATTCACGTTGCTGACTATGCTTTTGTAGATGCTTCAGGAGATTATAAGTACTACTACGGCTGTGAGGAAACGCTGACTCTTTATGGTGATATCTACGCCTATAAGACTGCGGAGGATTACGTTGTAATTCCTTCTGAAGGTCTTGATAATGACCATCTGGGAATAAGGGACTATTATTTTGAAGCTGATTATGACAAGCGCAATCACTATTATGAGTATTTTGTCATAGATGACAATTATAATGATGTGACTACAGATGCTGACTATGATGATTCAAATGAGCTGAAAAAGAAGTTTACTGAGGCCGGGATCAGGACATATACAAAGGCTGAGATGGATCAGATGTTAAAAGACAGGGCTAAGGAGATAGGATATCCGAAGCCATAATTATTCTTACGGAGGGTATGGCATGTTTGCGCAGTTGTTTGGAAAGTATTTGACAGAAAAATCTTTAATCAAAGAGGAAACATATCAGGAAATCATTGAAAAGCAAAAATCTGTCCGTGTGAAGCTGGGTACTATTGCAGTAGCAGAGGGACTTTTGACAGAAGAGCAGACAGAGGAGATAAACAATCTTCAGAAGCAGCTTGATAAACGATTTGGTGATATTGCTATTGACAAGGGATGGCTGACCAATGATCAGATGGAAATGCTGCTTTCCAAGCAGGGTAACGCATACCTGCAGTTCGTGCAGCTGATGACAGAGCTTACCGGCCTGACTGCATCTGATGCAGATCAGCTTGTAAAGGCTTTCCAGAAGGATTCGGGATACACAGATTCGGAGCTGGCTGCGCTCAAGGCGGATGATATCGATCAGCTGATCCCGCTGTTTATTATTTCTACTAAGCCTCATGTCCGTGAGATAGCAGCGCTCCTTGCAAGGAATCTGACCCGGTTTATCTCAAGTGATTACTATATTGAGAAGGCGCATCATGTGAAAGAGTTTTCTTATACTCATTTTACGTGTCAGGAACTTTCGGGAGACGACAATGTCTTTCTGGGAATTGCTGCGTCAAAGGATGATAAGAGCTTTCTTAAGGTCGCAGCCTCTTTTGCCAGAGAGGAAATGAACAGTGTTGGAGCATCAGCCTACGATGCGGTAGGAGAGTTCATCAATGTTACAAATGGTCTGTTTGCCAGTGACCTTAGTAATAAGAAGATTAACCTCGACATGGAGCCTCCGGTGAGCTTTAAGGAGCAGACGGCCAAGGGTGATTTTTATGCACTTCCCGTCTACCTTGAGGGACATCGGATGGATGTTTTAATATCAGTCAATGAGGAGTTTGTACCCGGTGAGAAGCCTGAGGAGATTGCAGTGCTGGGCAATACTGCATCAGCTGTCGAGAAGACAGACAGCCTGGGAAAGGTGCTTGTGGTAGACGATTCCCGCATGTCGCGCAGCATCCTTCGCGCTATTTTGGAGAAAGCAGGTTACTCTGTATCGCGCGAGGCTGCCAATGGCGAAGAAGCCGTAGAAGCCTTCAAAGAGTGTGGTCCTGACCTTGTAACTCTTGATATAACAATGCCAAAGATGGATGGGTTGGAGGCGCTCAAACAGATCCTGGCCATTGACGGCAGTGCCAGGGTTATCATGATAACGGCAGCCGGACAGCAGGACAAACTGATAGGTGCACTCAAGGCAGGAGCAAAACGGTTTATAAGTAAACCCTTTAACGAAGCAGAGATTTTGAAGAATGTTCAGGATGTCCTTTCCGGCCGCGAGTGAAGCAGAACACAGTGGGATTTACATCTGAAATAATTCACTGTCCTTTGATTTAAAGTGAAATCTTTCGGGGCAATCAGCAGAATTATGACACAAGCTCTGACCTTGTAATGTTGGTCAGAGCTTGTGTTTTTTGCACGGATCCGATTTTTCCGCAGTTGCCTTTATATAGGTACAGAGGCCAATCTGATACGGTTATCGCAACAAGGGCATGTCCCCGGATGGCCCCTGATCATCAGAGCCTGGGCCAAAGTCATCATTCATTGGCTGGGAGAAGCTCATGTCAGCGGGACCAAAGTCCTGGTTCTGCATCTGAGCAGGATCCTGATCGAAAGCAAAGCCCTGCTGCATCTGAGCAGGATCCTGATTGAAAGCAAAGTCCTGCTGCAGCTGGTCGGATTGCTGATCAGGTGTAAAACTCTGCTGTTGCCGGTCTGACTGCTGCTCTGGATTGAAGCTCTGCTGCATCTGACTTTGCTGAGCGTTTATTTCGCCGGGGGCACCAAAGGCTGCGTCCGGACCGGATACACTGCTCTGATTGTTCAGAGTAAAGCTGTCATCAACATAGAGCTGTCCGTCATAATCTATTCCCGCTTCTCCTCCGGCACTCGAGCTGTTTATCCTGGCGCTTCCTCCGAGAAGATTTACATTTCCGTTAGAGTCAATTCCATCTCCCTGGCTGTTTATTTCAAGGCTTCCGCCCATCATATTGAAGGAGTAGTCAAGCTCGCCCTCGTATATGCCGTCGCCGTTTGCTGCGTTGACGGCATCGTCTGTAGATGTGACTGATACTTTACCTCCGTACATATTGACAACGGTACCTTCAAGTCCTTCATTGGACCTGGATATTGTTACATCCGGCCCCGTGCCGTCTTTAGCACCGATGGTAAGAATGTGGTCTGCATGAATAGCATCATCTTCTGCAGAGATAGTGTATCTGCCGCTTAGAAGAGTAACGTCATAATTACTGTTGATTCCGTCGTTTGCAGCGGTGATGTTCATGGTTATGCCATCAAAGATCAGACTGGAATTGTCGCCGCCCTTGATTCCGTTCTTGGCATTTCCGTTGATGGTCAGTGTTCCATCTCCTGTCACGTAAACTGCAGAGTCTGCTTTTGCCTTCAGGGCTGCGCCGTCAAAGGCATCTGCTACAGCTTCATCAGCTGAGTTTTCATCATCAGGATTCTCATTATCTGTGAGAGTTACCGTTCCGGAAATGATCACCTTTACTTCAGCTTCTTTATTTATTGAAACTGTTGCGCCGGTAGTACTGGTAAGGTCCAGATCATCAAGGACGAGTACTACTCCTGAGGTCCCTTTTTTAACAGTGATATTTCCGTCTGAGCTGCTGCCCGTTACAACGTAGGTTCCCGAGGATTTGATCTCTACATCGCTGTCATCATCTGTGACTGTTATATAAGTGGCATTATCGTAGTCGGCCTCAAGAAGGGCGGCACTGTTTGTCATGCTTCCGTCTACAACTTCTGTAGGTGAATCCGCACTGCTTAGGGTCGTGCCCTGAGTTGGCGGCTGCATTCCTGAAGGCAAGTTACTACTATTAAACTGGTTGTCCTGCATTGCGGACTGAAAGCTCTGCCCTGTAAACCCGGAGAAAATGTTTTCAGCCTGTACCTGATTTATATAATTGCTGAGCCTTGACCAGATGCTATTCTCTGATCCCTGCCCGTCAACAGAGGTAGTTATCGTGCTGCCGATGCCACCGGCGCTTTCCCGGAAAGAGGGGGAACCATCATGCATAGTGAAGGTATGGATATTCATATTCTGTGGCATATCTATAGAAGCGCCGTTGTTTATGAATTCATCCATTGGATTGATGCCCTCTAAAGCCTGAATGCTGAAATTGCCCTGATTAAACACCAGATCTTTTCCGGTAATTCCTGATTCGCTTGCCTTAACAGCATAATTACCGCCATTGAAGATAAGATTTGCATTATTGACATTAATGCCGTTTCTGTTATTGCCTGTCACGTAGAGTGAGCCATCTCCTCTGAATACAGTGTCTATGGCGCTGAATATGGCAGCGTTGTAAAAGCTGTCTTGTCCGCCATCTGTGACTTTGTTTACCGAGCCTTCGGGGAGAGTAATACGAAGTTTGCTGCCGCTAAGTGCAACTATTCCGGCTCCCTCTTTTCCATCGATATAAACGCCATCGAGGATAAGCTCCACATCCTCGTTCCCTGCGTCTACAAAAACACCTCCTGACATCTTACCCTGCAGAATGTAGGTCCCTCCTTCTGTTATCCTTATCATTCCACTTTGGTCTTTCAGATTTTTGTTCTCCTGACTTACATCATAATATGCATAAGAAGTAAACCCGCTAAAAGAGATTGACAGAGTAACTGATGCAAGTAATGCTGCTAAAACTTTTCTTTTCATGTTTAATATGCCTCCTCAGAATTATTTTGTTTTATACTTCTTAATTCGAGACCAGTAAAACAGAAATTGGGGTAGTATCAAAAATTTTTGATACTACCCCAAAATTCAGTGGCTGATCAGCGAACTATTATATATAAGAGATCTCGCCGGATTGTAACCTGACCACCGGACTGTGACCTGGCCACCGGATAGTGACCTTACATTTATTCTGCGTAACCATTCTTTGGCTTTGCTGTGATAAAATCTAAGTATGGATGATAAGAAGATAAAAGACAATTACAGAGCATTAGAAGCCGGACGAGACAAGGGGAAAAAAGAAGCATTTCTCTTTGATGAGCAGGAGCATATACTGCGTCTTACTGCGCGTATCTTAAAAAGAAGTGTATACGACAGTGATGAAGAGTACAGCCTGGCACTTTTGGCTGTGTCTGAAGCTATAGACTCCTTTGATGACTCGAAGGGAGCCTTTTGGAACTATGCGGCCCTTGTGATAAAGAGACGTATTATCGATAACATGCGAAAAGACGCCGGACATATGCCGGAGCTTTCCGTGTCGCCCGAAACCTTTTCCGGTGACTTTACTGATGACGATGACAGCGTTTCTATCGGGATTGTAAGACAAATTGCAGGAAAAACGGCAAGCTATGTCGACAACAGTCTGAGGGATGAAATTGAGGCACTCAGCGATGAGCTTGAAGGATATGGAATAGATCTTTTCGAGCTTCCTGCCATTGCACCAAAGACTGAAAAGACAAGGAGAAGCTGCATTGAGCTGCTGAAGAGTTTTTTTTCGCCTCCGCCGCTCACTGATGAGCTAAAAAGGACGGGAACTCTTCCTATGAAAGAGATGGTAAGAAGATCCGGGGAGAGTCGTAAGCTTGCTGAAAGATTCAGGAAATATCTTATTGCAGCTGTTTTGGTCAGATCGGGTGACTACGACGAAATAGGAGAATACATTTCACTGGGGAACTAATATATGAGAGCTGTAGTAATTGCGATAAAAGGGAATAAGGCTGCGATTGTCGGCAAAGACGGGAGCTTTGAATATATAGAGAATGACTGCTACCAGGTCGGGCAGATACTGGAGATTCGGGAAGAAGCGACTACGAAAAAAGATGTAGAAGAGAAATCGGATCTACAGGGGATAAACCTTTCGCATGCTGAAGGTGAAGAGAAAAACAAAAAACAGAGCGAAAAAGGGGCGCTAAACGGTAAAGAAAAGGTTTGGAATGTATTTAAGTCCGGTAAACTCAGGGTTTTCAGGACAGAGCGATTTGCATCTTTGGCGGCTGCAGCTGTCCTGATCATACTTACTGGAGCTGTTCTGCTAAACGCTACTTCTGCATATACGGTAACAATTGCAGGTGATGTGTCGGTGAACATGAATGTCAACATGTTCGGAAGAGTTGTTAAGGTTACTTCAGGGGATATTAAAAATGACGCGTCTTATTCGGGAGTGCTTTTCAAAGAGTTGCCTGATGCATTTTCAACGGTTCTTTCAGAAATAGAGAGAAATTCAGATTCCGAAAGAACGGAAGTTTTTGTATCTGCAAGTGCGGAGGCCACAAACTTTTTGGGACGTAATAAAACAGACACAGCTATCGCTGAGCTTATAGAAGTGACAAACAGCTTGAATCAGGGAGAAACGGAAAACAAAATTATCTTTGATGTATCCGGAGAAGCCGGCTTACAGAAAGAAGAGCAGGGCAGAGCATACGATAGCAGTGATGAAATAAATAAAAAAGAAGAAGGACAGAAGGAAGAGGGAAAAGATAATTCAGGTGCTCCGATAAAGCAGGGGACATTTGATGCTGATAGCAAAAAACTCATGGACGATGACAGTCAGAGAAACGACATCAAAAATCCGGAAAATAATAGAGGTAATGCTCAGGATGGAAGGAATTCCGGACTAGAAGGAGAAGGGAAACCGGAGAAACAGGAACCGGGTAAGGCAGATGGTTCAAATCAGGCAGCGCCTGATGCCGGTAAAGGAGGAGCAAGCCCTGTAGTACCCGAATCCGGAAAGCAAGGCGGGGGTACTTCGGCAGCGCCTGATGCCGGTAAAGGAGGAGCAAGCTCTGTAGTACCCGAATCCGAAAAGCAAGGCGGTTCAAATTCAGCAGCACCTGATTCCGGAAAGGTAGGAGCAAACCCTGTAGTACCTGAATCCGGAAAGCAAGGCGGTTCAAATTCAGCAGCACCTGACTCCGGAAAAGGAGGAGCAAGCCCTGTAGTACCCGAATCCGGAAAGCAAGGCGGGTCAACTTCGACAGCACCTGACTCCGGAAAAGGAGGAACAAACCCTGTAGTGCCGGATTCCGGAAAGCAAGGCTGGGGAACTTCAGTAACACCGGATTCAGAAGGGGGCAGAGAAGCAAACTCATTAGCACCAGACCCCGGAAATGGTAGCGGAACCAAATCGGAAGCAACGGATTCGGCAGGATTTGGAGGAGGCGGTTCTGAAACGGCAGACCCGGGAATAAACGGTGGAGACAATATGGGGACATCGGAGCCTGAAAGGAACGTCGAACCAAATCCCGAAGCAGGTGCTTCTTTGCAGTCATCAGATGGGGATGAGGGTATGCCTGAACCTGAAAACCCCGGCTTGCCGTTACATGAACATGCAGGTACTGAATATATGCCTGAAGGAGATTATTGATACATAAATAAGGCTTTTAGGTCACAATTCAGTGGTCGTGAATCCGGAGCAGGCCTCTGACCACTGAATTGTGACGATTATGGTGAAGGTCTGCAGTATTGTTAAAACAATTGCTTGAATGAAGCTTTGTGATATGCTACCATTTTGTGCGATACGTTATCAGAATAATGGGAAAGCAAGGTCATAAAAATTGAATTGGAAAGCATTGTTTAATTCATATATTCTCAAGAAGGGGAAAGAACATTATACAAAGGGAAACGTTAAGGGCGTTGTCAAAACCGGCAATAAATGTATGGCAAGGGTGAGTGCCGGGCATGCTTATAATGTACAGATATCTGCCCTGGATGCAGATATTCCGTTAATGTCATGCACCTGCATGCAGGCAAGAGCAGGAGTGCGCTGTGAACATATTGCAGCTGTCATGTTTTATATAGATGAGCAGAACAGGAAAAAGGAAATAACCAAACTTTCTCTTAAAACGGATAAAGGAAATACGTATTTTAACCTGAGAAATATCCTTGATGAGTATGACTATGAGGATGATATTGAGGAGGCTCAGAAGCTTGTACAAAGTGGTAACCTGATAATTACTGAAGTAAAACTGTCATATATCAGTTCAAATAACAAAGATGAGCTGGTGCTTCAGGTTGTTGGTGCATTATCCGGAAACAGGTCGTATGCCGTTTCCGTGAAGCTGCTTTTTACCAGGGACAGGCTGATAACTTCCGACTGCTTTGCTGACCATCAGGGCATGTCATACTATGGATATTATTCGTATGATCATCTTTGTGTTCACAAGCTGGCTCTGCTCATACTTGCAGATGACTATATAGCAAAATATAATCCGGGGGATGCTACTGATTACCGTGGAAGTATGATACTCAGGTCCTTCAGGAATGCAGCTGCAATCCAGAAGATAGATGAAGAAAATGAAAAGCACCGCATTGTCCGGCTTGAACCAAGACTTACTCTGGGCGACAGATACAACCCATCATCACTGTTTTTATCCTTCAAAGTTGGTGTTGAAAGACTGTATGTGTTGAAAAATATAACTGATCTTGTGGAAGCAAAGGAAAGCAGCGGAGCTTTCAAGCTTTCAAAGACTGCCTCCATTTCCTTCCTTGAGAATGATTTTGATGAGACCTCAATGAAATACTATGAGATACTTAAAAAGGCAAAGTCGGATGCGGATTACATGGAATCTAAAACGAATGGTATAAATTATTACTATTCAATGAAGAACATTTTCCGTGTAAAGGATAAAATCGAACTGTCACGGGATATACTTGATATGCTGTATCAGGCAGCATACGGCAAGAGCCTTGAGTTTGGAGGGAGTGAAAAGTGCAGCAGAGTAAAGGTCACTGAGGGCAAGATCAATGCAAAGGTTGTCATAAAACAGCTCTCGGAAAAGAAGGAGTTCAATGGGCTTTCTGTATCAGCTGCGCTTCCTGTGATAATAAACGGCAATTCGAACAAGTATATTCTTGATGAAGAAAAGGGACTGCTATCCAAGATCACCAACATTTCGCCCATTGTTCAAACGCTGATGGACAGCGCCGATAAGCATGGTGAAGTCAGCTTTAACATCGGGAAAAAGAATCTTTCGGAGTTTTACTACAGATTTCTCCCGGAGCTTATGGAGTGTCCCGAGGTAGATGTCATCGAGGAGAAAAGCAGCAGCTATCAGAAGTTCCTTCCGCCTGAGTGCAGCATAACCTATTACCTTGATGTTGATGATGACAATATCACAGGGCGTGTCACTGCGAAATATGATAAGGAAGAAATCCCGCTGCATACCCTTAGTGATTCTGATTTTCCCTTTCCGGAAACAAGAGATATGGATTTTGAGCAGAATGCGGTAAAGACTCTCTTGAAATATCTTCCTGAGACAGCCAAAAATGAGGATCTGTATTTCTGTGAGAAGTCCGGGGACTGCATCTTTGAAATGCTCAGCGAAGGCCTTAAAGAGCTGATGGGAGTTGGCGAGATAAAGGCCAGCAAGGATTTTGAAAGGCTCAAGATCAGAAGGGCGCCGGCCATAAGGCTGGGAGTGTCTGTGGAAAGCGGGATCCTGAACCTCGAGGTTTCGACGGACGACATGACAGAGGATGAGCTTTTAGAGCTCCTTGAGAGCTACAGGAAAAAGAAGCGCTTCTTCAGACTAAGTAACGGTGAGTTTGTAAGGCTTGAGCAGGATGATACTCTTGAAGAGCTGACTGCTACTATGCAATCTATGGGGATTTCTGCCGAGGAATTTACCAAAGGAAAGCTTCATCTGCCGCTTTACAGAGCTATATACATCAATAAGCTGCTTGAAGAACACGATGAGATAGCTGCGGACAGAGATGTACATTTCAAATCTCTTGTGAGGAACTTCAACTCGGTAAAGGAGAGTGATATTGAGGTTCCGGGCAGTCTTTCCAAGATATTAAGAGGCTATCAGGCATACGGCTTTAAGTGGCTGAGTATGCTCTCAGACCTTGGTTTTGGCGGAATACTTGCCGACGATATGGGGCTTGGCAAGACAATCCAGGTTATATCACTCCTTGTCAGCAGGAAGGAGCTTATGGAGGCTGAGCAGAAGAAGCTGAAATCGCTCATAGTTTGTCCGGCGTCGCTGGTCTACAACTGGGAGGAGGAGTTTAAGAGGTTTGCCCCGTCCATGAATGTCAGGACAGTTACAGGCACCCAGGCTGAGAGAAAAAAACTTCTGTCAGGCAAGGAGCTCCCTGAGGTCCTTGTGACAAGCTATGATCTTCTTAAAAGAGATATAGGATCATATGAAGACCTTTCTTTTGATTTTGAAATAATAGATGAAGCGCAGTTTATAAAAAATGCTTCCGCAGCAGCTTCCAAGTCCGTCAAGGTTATAAAGGCTGTCCATAGATTTGCCTTAACCGGGACTCCTATCGAGAACAGGCTGAGCGAGCTTTGGAGTATATTTGACTACCTGATGCCGGGCTTTCTTTACACCTATGACAGATTCAGGAGCGACTTTGAGAACGCTATTACCAAGTACAAGGACGAAGAGGTGACAAAACAGCTCAAGAATATGGTAGGACCATTTATCTTAAGAAGGCTGAAGGGAGATGTGCTCAAGGACCTTCCGGATAAGATGGAAGAGATCCGCTTCTCCAGGTTTGACAAGGAGCAGAGAAAGATCTATGACGCTCAGGTCACTCACATGAAGCGCATGCTTGAGAGTGAGGATTATGAGTCAGGTAAAGACCGGATCAAGGTACTGGCTGAGCTGACCAGAATAAGGCAGATCTGTTGTGACCCCTCTCTTATTACAGAAGGCTATAAAGGTGAATCGGCGAAACGCGCATCCTGCATCGACCTCATTGAGAGTGCGATTGACGGAGGACACAAGATACTGCTCTTTTCCCAGTTTACTTCAATGTTTGAGCTTCTCGAAAAGGATCTTGAGGAAAAGGGCATAGAGTACTATAAGATCACGGGGCAGACCAAAAAGGAGGAGAGGATAAAGCTTGTTCATGCTTTCAACGAAAATGAAGTGCCTCTTTTCCTGATATCGCTGAAAGCCGGAGGAACCGGTCTGAATCTGACGGGAGCGGATGTTGTAATACACTATGATCCATGGTGGAACCTGGCTGCGCAGAATCAGGCCACGGACAGGGCTCACAGGATCGGACAGACAAAAAAGGTATCAGTGTTTAAGCTTATCGCAAAGGACACGATCGAGGAAAAGATCGTCGAGATGCAGAATGCCAAAAAGGATCTGGCAGATGCAATCCTCAGCGGAGAGAGCGAATCACTTATGAATCTGTCCAAAGACCAGCTGATGGAGCTGCTTGGATGATGCTTCATTTATACTCGGTACAGTAGTAGGGAATCACAATCAGCTCACCGGCTTTGACACAGTAGTCATCGGCAAAATGGTTTATGGCCCTGACCTCTGAAATATAGGATTCTTTATCCTTATATTTGGAGGGCAGGGCATATTTTTTTGCATAATCCCAGAGAGTATCGTCGGGATGTACCTCAACCTGCGTGTAGTACTTGAAAAGAGTCTGTCTGTCATCTGCCTGCGCATTAAGGACAATCGAGGTGGCAAGGATAACAGCAATAGCCGTTATCATGCCAAGAACAAGGGCTAAGAGGATTCTCTGCCGCTTTACAATTCTGTAGCGCTTTAGCCTGTTGTTATATGCTCTGATTTCACTTTCAATTAGTCTGTTGCCGATACTGCTTTCCATGAATAAACCTCCTCTAATCTGGTCCCGTGGTGGAGACTGATTTGAAAAACATATGTTTTTCTTATGAGATTATTTAACCACGTGAGATGTCCAATAAATATCCCAGTTTACAAAAACTTTCTCCACAAGGCCGCAGAGCAGAGATATAAATAATAAAATCGTATCGTCAGAACGTTGCGCTTTATATAAAATTCAGAATACTTTATAAACAATACATATTTGAAAAGGTATAATGATTGCAGGAACTGTTCATTATGAAAGGAGGCATTTATGAATACGAAGGTAACAAGGAGGATACTGGCGGCTATAGTCAGTGCAGTGATGTTTGCGGGCGCCTTTACGGTGGGCGTTGACTCGACTGCCCTTACGGTTCAGGCAGCGAGCAAAGAAACAAATCAGGCAATAAAGAATGCATTTGATGCAAACTTTTATGCCAATAAGTACGCAGATTTAAAGCAGGCATTTGGAACTGATGCCGGAAAGCTTTACGCTCACTTTGAGAAAAATGGTATGAGCGAGGGAAGAATGATCAACAGCAATTTTGATCCCAAGGCTTATATCGAAGCTTATCCTGATATCAAGGCATATTGCAACGGAGATTACAGGAAAGCCTATGAGCACTATTATACACATGGAATCAAAGAGAACAGACCGCTCACAACCTTTGAGGCAATAAACAAGAAGAAGGCTGATGAGGCCGCAGCCGCAGCTGCTGCAGCAGCCGCTGCATCTCAGGAAGAGAAGAAGAATAACGACAATTCAAACAATGATTCCTGCCCTCATCATCACAACTGGTGGGATCATCACGGATGGTGGTGCGGATGCGACTGCCACTGGTGCCGCGACTGGAACTGGGATTACTATAACTGCTGGGATTATGGTTACTGGCCTTATGGCTACGAATGCCATGACTGGGATTGGTGGAATTGCGGCGATGGCTACTGCCCTGATTGGGATTGGTGGAATACAGGATACAATGCCTGCGATTATGGCTGGTGGGGCGGAAACCCGTACTGGTGGCTGTAAGGCAGATATCCGTTTAAGCTGATTATTATGCATTATAAGAAATAGTTAATAAAAAAGCACAGATTATATACCAAATCTGTGCTTTTTTTGTGACAAATTACAAGATATAGATTATAATATATGTAATTGCTGGCATAGATTTTGGGGAAACGGCAATTGTTTTGTTGGTATGAAGTATTGTTAAGCAAAAGATTAAAGGGGGAAATATGGGAGATAATTATTTTAACAGTCTTGGTGAGATCATGGGGAATCTCGAGGCAGATTTGAAGGTGATTGAGGGAATGATAGACAGCGTGACAAATGACCTGGCTAATCAGAAGCTCAAGGACGCTGCCAAGGAAATAAGAAGTGCGCTTTCTGAGATGTCTGACGAAATGGTCAGCGCACAGGCTTCGTGAGAGGTGGTTTTGTGTCGGAAATCCGTTTTTTTGGATTTAACGGTGTGATCAAACTGTAAAAATTATTAAGACTAAGAAAATGTTAAGACTAAGAAAATGGCCTGCTTTTGCAGGCCATAATTATTTTTTTTCAGTCACTGCTCGGGGACCGATATGTCATGCACCTGAATAGGGAACAGCTTAAAGATGTTCCGGGCAGAGTAAAGAGGGAATTAATATGGATTACAAGGATTATTGTGTGAGAGCAACAGCGGGGAATGCTCAGATCAGGGCATTTGCAGCTACAACAAAGGAACTTGCTGAGTATGGCAGGAAGGCACACGGTCTTTCGCCCATAGCGGCAGCAGCGCTTGGACGTCTGATGACCGGAACGGTTATGATGGGGACTATGATGGAGGGCGATGATGACCTGATAACAGTCAGGATGGACGGAGACGGCCCACTTCGATCCGTACTTGCTACCGCAGACAATAAGGGAAATGTTAAGGGGTATGTAGGTAATCCCTACGTTGTAATGGAGCCAAATGCATCGGGTCATCTGAATGTTGGAGGAGGAATAGGCAGCGGAACGCTGACTGTTATCCGTGATATGGGGCTGAAGGAGCCATATGTTGGACAGATAGATCTTTACTCCGGTGAAGTTGCAGAGGATCTTACATATTATTTCACAAAATCTGAGCAGACCCCTTCGTCGGTAGGACTTGGAGTACTCGTTGAGAGGGAGAGCCTGGCAGTGGTCGCGGCAGGTGGCTTTATTATTCAGCTAATGCCCTTTGCAGCGGAGGAGACAATAAACCGGCTTGAGGACAATCTGAAGAAGTTTACATCTGTCACAGATATACTTAAGGCGGGCAAGACTCCCGAGGAGCTGCTTGGTATTGTGCTTGATGGATTTGATATGGAGATAACACAGAGGCTTGATCTGAATTTTTACTGCAACTGTGACAAGGACAGGGTCGAGCGCGCACTGATGCTCGTAGGTAAAAAGGATATTCAGGAAATGATCGATGAGGGAAAAGAAGTGGAGCTTTGTTGTCAGTTCTGTAATAAGAAATATACATTCTCGGTGGATGAGCTGAAGGAGATAATCAAGATGGCAAAGTAATTTGGCGTTTTTGCTAAGCTGTCGGCCTGTCTTGAGGTTTTAGTATTTCAAAAGTCTGCACAACAAAAAACAGGTCTCAGCTGAGACCTGTTTTTAGATTTGAAATTTATATGCTATCAGTCAATGTCAGGATCATCGAACAGTGCTGAGAAGAGTAATGCCATAACCAGGGCATCATCCTCGTCGTCTTTATCGTAGTGATAGTTGCTGTATACACTCTCGTGAACACGTCCGTTTGTGATGCTGACTGTTGAGTAGAGGTAAGCACCAAAATCACTGTATGCACCTGATGTGTCGTAGAGGTCATCACCGATATAAGCGGCGTACCCATAATCGTTACAAAGTACAGCTACTGAGCAGCTTCTGTACTGGTCCTCATTAAGATTTACAACCAGACCGTGGCCGATACCAACTGATCTGTTGACCTGTGCGGGCTTGTTCTTCTCAGCTGCAGCCTGCGCAGCGGCCTGAGCCTTTGCCTGTTCTGCGGCATTCTTCTTGTTGATGGCATCATAGGTTGTAAGGGTTCTGCCTTCGCTCTTTCCGCTCTTGTAGTAATGCTCATAAGCCTTAGAGTAGTCGCCCTTGCAGTATGCCTTTATATCAGAGTATGCGTCGATGTATGCCTTGGGATCAAAGTTTGCATTGATCATTCTGCCTTCCTTCATTCCGTTGTTAATGAAGTGGTTGAACAGGGCATCTGCATTTGTTCCGTAGGCTTTCTTTACATCGGGATATTTGTTTGCATAAAAGGTTGCATCAAATGCGCTTCTGAGTGTCTGTGTAAGTGAAGCATCAGCAGCCTCAACTCTTATTACAGGAGCTGCAACACCGGCGGTCATTGTTCCGGCGAACATTACAGCTGCGGTTGCCATGGTTATTACTTTAATTGCAAATGGTTTTTTCATTACTAATTTCCTCCTAAGCCTTTGGCTTTATGTATTATTTTGTTTTGACCTTTATTTATACGAATGACAAAGAGTTGTGGCAGAAAAAAATGAAAAATTTTTATATTTTTTTGAATAACTGCAATTTATAGGCTTTATTGCTCACATCGACGACTGATGACAACGCGGCATATGGCGGCAAGATGGTGCAAATAAGTAAAGAAATAATTGAGACGGTACACTAGTCTGGTGTAATTTGAAATGTGATATGATTAAGACGAGAGGCTTTAGTTATGACACACTTGCGGCTTATTTGGCGGCCAAAAAGGCTGCAGATTATCTGGGCAATACCTCGAGAGATGCAGTTGGCTACAAAAATCCCGGAGATATATCAACAGGTGAATACGAAGATAACAATGATGTTGATGAGAGATTCTGGGCATACACGGAGCTCTTTAAGACGACCGGTGACAGCAGCTATGAAAAGAAGGCAAAGGACGAGCTTTGTGACAGCGATTATGCACTTGGCTGGCAGGGAGTGGCGGGCTACGGCGCTTATGCTTATCTGACTGCAAAAAGTCAGGACGAGGCTCTGTTAAAAGAGATAAATGATGATGCGCTTAAAACGTCAGAGCTGATAGTTGCCAACGCTGATACTTATGCTTATGGATCCTCAATTGTGGGAGATTATCCGTGGGGAAGCAATCTGACAATAGCCAATAACGGAGAGTTCCTTCTTATGATGAATAAGGCTATCGGTGAGGATAATAAGGAGACTGTCGAAAAACAGATAGGATATCTTTTCGGCAATAATGCAACAGGCTATTCGTTCTTTACAGGCTTTGGCACTACATATACAGATCATCCGCATCACAGGCCTTCCCAGGCACTCAAAAAGACTGTTCCCGGAATGGTTGCCGGAGGACCTAACAATGGGTTAAACGATCCATATGCGGCCAATGTTCTCAAAGGGGTAGCAAGAGCAAAATGTTACGTCGATAACTCACAGAGCTATTCTACCAATGAGGTTGCAATATATTGGAACTCGCCGCTTGTTTATGTTCTTGCAGGTGAAATTGCAACTTGCAGATAAAAAAGGAGCCGGTGCAAATGTATAGGTAAAACGCACGAAGAAGGCTGAACTTCAGCCATGGCCTTTTTGTAGCTTTCGATGAAGTAATCGATGCTGTCTTTCATCCAGATCAGGGCAGAGCTCTCGTCACTATCAGAAACAACAAGACGGCTTTCTGCCATGGAGGCTGTCTCTGCATGACTTATTTTGTTTCGCACGATGATTACATGGTAATAGGCAAACAGAACGTCCTTAAGTGTATCGAGGTTGTCGCAGACGGTATGGCCTGTGATCAGAGCTGGATCGGTGTTTTCAACAGACTGAGTCCTTAAGGCTGCATACGCGCGCTGGGGGTCTTCGTCTTTGCCTGAGATGTCACGGACTCTGATGCGGTCATATATCTTTATGAAATAATGGTTGACATCATCCATCTTAAAGAATTCACGGGGCTTTAAGGACAGCCGCTGCTGAGCAAACAACCTTGTGATATGCTCTGCCTTCTTTTCATCGTTGCAGTAATAGAAAATTCCGGAACGCACCAGGTTTTCAGGAGTCTTGGACTCGATCAGTGTCAGGGTCTGCTGATAAAACTGATGCCTGTAGGCCCATTCCACCAGGTCAATAAAGGGTATATCACCGTCGCCTTCAAGGAGCGGACCGTAATCTGCCATGATACTTTCAGCTATCACGCTGAACAGTACGCCATAGTAACCGAATTCCCTCCAGAGCTTTTCACCTCTGAACAGCTCTCTGAGGCGGAGGATTCCACACTCTATCTCTGATATATTGCACATTGAGAGTCCCACATCCACATGCCGCATAGCGTAGACCATACTGGCAATACTTGGGTTGTGCTCACCGCTCTTTTCCCAGATAGACACTATCATGTCTGCCTCTGTGTCCAGCAGTGCGTCGCAGTAATTGTAGCCGAACTCATTCTTAAGTGCAAAGAAACGAACCGGCAGATTTTTTCTGAAGCGCTGAGTGATGTCAAAAGAATATTCCGGGCCATAGTAAATTCCTCCTCTATCATTTAGTATACATGATACATTTATACTTGGGACAGACAATTTTTGTAATTTGAATTGGAAGCCTGAGAAATTGTTACAATTCAGCGGGCGGCCATACATCGCAGCAGCCCGGCCTGTTCCGGCAGGCGGACCACCGGATTGCAACGAGAAATGCAGATGTGTATGAACTGTTGTGTTCATACATTCTTTATACTCTTTTAAGATTATGTGGACTTCATTTCGATTAAAATAGAAACTGAATTACGATTTCAGGCAATAGTTTCCAAGGAAAAAGGAGGACACATTACATGAAGAAAATGATCTCTATGTCAATTGTTATGACTCTGATCCTGAGCATGATCCTCACCGGCTGTACTTATGAGGATCTGATGAAGGCATCTTCTGCATTTGCGGCTACTCCGGAGGAGGGCGGGAAGGAACAGTCTAAAGGGCTGGTTTTTGAAGATGGAAAGGCACAGCCCATTCTTGAATATACAAACCTCAGGGATGCAAAGTACACCAATGAAGGAAGCGATATACTGCGTTTCTGCGTCTATGTAGAGACGGATCACGACACGGATGGCGACGGGAAGGCTGACCTTGTTGAAGCGCTGGTACAGCTGCCGCGTGCAGCAGCCGAGGGCGATTTCAAGGCCGCCACAATCTACGACCCGACTCCCTATGGTGCAGGTGTTGTGCAAGAGACTACTATGGATGCAACATCGGTTCATAATCCTGTTCCTTTTGATTATGAAAAGCTCTATGAGCAGGGAGACAAGCGTGTTCCCAAGGGCAGTATGACTACCCTTGAGGCAGCAGAAATAGCTGAACCGGAAAGCTGGAATTACAAGGTGCCTGTATCAGGTGATATCGGATACAGTTATGCCCAGGCATATGACTATTTTCTTGTGAGAGGATTTGCTGTAGTCGAGTCCGGCGGAATCGGAACATACGGTTCAGAGGGATTTGAGCTCTGCGGCTTTGATCTCGAACGCGATTCACATAAGTGTGTGGTTGAATGGCTTGCAGGAAACCGAAGGGCATATACAGATCCATACAATGACATAGAGATCAGTGCAGACTGGTCAAATGGAAATGTGGCCATGACCGGATGCTCATACGGAGGAACCCTTCCGTTTGAAGTGGCAACAACAGGTGTTGAGGGGCTTAAGACCATCATACCTTTTGCAGGTATTGCTTCATGGTACGACTACACAAATTCACAGGGAGCACCAATTTATCTGTCTGCAGCCTATGCAGACTCTCTGGCCGCCTTCAACAGCGGATCAGCATATCTTGACGATGACTGGACTGTCATAAATGATGATTACGCATCCTTCCTCTGGCAGTTATCAGAGGACCAGGGAGAAACTAACGGTAATTACGATGAAATCTGGGCAGGGCTTGACTATACGCTTGATCCCTCCAAGATTAACTGCACGGCTCTCATCGTACATGGACTTAATGACTTCAACGTATGCACCAAGCAGTCTGATCTTATGGCCAGATCCTTTGAGAAGGCCGGAAAAGACTACAAACTCGTATTGCACCAGGATGGACACAATATACTCAACGGACATATTGTCAACGGTGAGCTGTGGCAGAGTATTATGAACAAGTGGCTGTCGCATTATCTTTATGATGTCGACAACAACATAGAGGACATGCCAAAGGTCAGCGTACAGAGCAATGTTGACGGCTCCTTTAAGACCTATGACAGCTGGAATGACTATGCATATGATACCTTTGAATATGACAAGACTGTTAATCCGGACAATGTCTCCCATGTTGACACTACTGCAATAGGGAAGGACTTTGCAAAATACGCAGAGGCAACCGATGACTTTGACAGGCCTCTTTTAAGGGACAACTATTATCTCTCAATGCCTGACAGCACAAAGGCCACCTACGTCTTTGAGCTTCCGGACAACTATACTATCTATGGAGTTCCGGAGGTACACTTAAAGCTCTCTACAAGGGATGTGGAAAAGAGCGGAATGGTGATATCTGCCCTGCTCATGGATACCATAGATGAGGAGACAAGCTTCAAGGCGTATCTTACAAAGGAAAGGCTTGGCAACACCCTTCCGAAGCATACTCTGGGTGTTACTGACATAGGTGGCGGCCTTCCGAGAGCCAGAGTACTTGAGTATGTAAAGAGTAATACAACTGCTAAGCTCATAACCTTTGGACATTCGGATCTTGAGAACTATGGCGGCGGCTACGAGGGTAAGGACTATACAAAGAAAACAGAGCCGATGAAAGCAGGAGAGTACTACGATTACACGATCTATCTCCAGCCTACCTCCTACACCTTTGAGCCTGGACATAAGGCAGTTCTTGTAGTTACAGGCTGGGATCCATATTGCGATTTCCTCGATGAAGATCTGAGGAATGGTGTAGTCGAAGATTCCACAGAATCAAGATATACATATGCGTTCAATATTGATAACTCAGCATTTGAGCTGAGACTGCCAAGGTCAAAGACTGAGCCTTCAGAGTATTCAGGCGCTTCAAAAAAGGACGAGGATGCAAAGTCTGAAGAATCCGATAAGGATGCCAAAACTGATGAGTCCGGAAAAGATGCCAAGACAGACGAGACTTCGAAGGATGCCAAGACAGACGAGACTTCAAAGGATGCCAAGACAGACGAGAAAGACAAGGACGCCAAGGCAGACGAGAAAGACAAGGACGCCAAGGCAGACGAGAAAGACAAGGACGCCAAGGCAGACGA
>JAILJR010000147.1 GCA_024694565.1 Butyrivibrio sp.
TAAAACAGAACTTGATATTGCAGACTTTGCAGAAAAAACAGGAAACCGTTCGCTGAATTCAATTATGATGTGTGCAGAAGATGGAAAAAGAGTCATTATTGATGATGTTGCCGCTTCCGGTAAAGCTTTGCAGATACTGGTATGGAGAATTGCAGTAAACCCGGTGACAAAGGTTGCAGCAGTTATGGTTGTGGTGTTGTCATCAACTGATGAACACAATGAGAAGCTAAGTAAAATATCAGGAGAATATGAGAGACTCCAACGGGAGAATGAGCGTCTTAAGGAAGAGGCTGATGCAAACAGGAAGATTATGAAACTAAGGAAGTCGGTTTCAGATCTTCTGACCAATATGCCTGCCATGACATTTTCAAAAGATGTGAATACAAGGAAGTATCTTGCATGCAACCAGGCATTTGCAGAGTATGCCCATAAAGAAACTCCGGAGGGTGTCGTTGGGCTGACCGATTTTGAGATTTTTGATGAGCAGACGGCGCTTCATTTTATTGAGGATGATAAGAAAGCTCTTTCTATGGACAGACCGTATATCTTCTATGAGGATGTGCCTGATGCAGCCGGCAATCCAAGGCAGTTCCAGACTACAAAGCTTAAGTTTATGAATGATACGGGGCGGGAATGCCTGTTAGGACTATGCCAGGATGTGACAGATGCAATGCGCATTAAGCGTGAATATACCGAAAAGCTTGCACTTGTGCAGAACATGGCTGAAGTTGATGCGCTTACCGGTATTAAGAACAAGAATGCATATAAGGAAAGAGAGAACCTGATGAATGGCAGAATTCAGGAGCACCGTCAGCCTGAGTTCGCTATTGTAGTACTTGATGTAAATGACCTGAAACGGATCAATGATACTGAAGGACATGAAGCCGGTGACAGGTATATATGTGATGCCTGTGAGATAATCTGCCGGACCTTTAAGCGCAGTCCCGTTTACAGAGTCGGTGGCGATGAATTCGTGGTTATTTCGCAGGATGAGGACTATGCCCGCAGTGAAGAGCTGGTAGATATAATTGCACGGCATAACGAGGATGCGCTTACAAGTGGCGGAGTTGTCATTGCCTGCGGCATGGCAAAACATGACCGGGAAGATAGCGTAGCTGCAGTATTTGAAATTGCTGACAAAAAGATGTATGAAAACAAAAAATATCTGAAAACATGTAGAGGATAGTATTCATTTAATACGATAACTGATCAAAAGGTGACGGAGCAATTTGTGACACCGGACAAGGCTGCGTTGTAGTAATAAATGAGGGACATATATGGTTCAATTCGAAAAATACAGAGTGGATGTTGATAAAAATCTTGACCTCTTAAAGGCGGATAATAGTTTTTTTGAGTATGTGGGAAACAGGAAGATAGCAAACCTGGATCAGATAATCCCACCACAGGATCTGATTCAGCTTAAGAATGCAATATTTGCAATTGATCCGGGAAGCCGGGTCTCACCTGCTTCAGGATAAGAACCTCCAAGGGAACTCTTGACTGGATTGCTGCCAATGTGTGGAAAAAGGGAGAATATGGAGAACTGATCTCCATGGAACTCTCCGACATACAGACGCTAAAGACTGATGTCAACTCAAGGCAGTTTGATGAGATGACAGGTGTTTTGAACAAACAGACTATCAGAGATCTGGGGCACGAACTTACTGCTCCTGGAGCCGATAGCCGCTTTTATTTCTGCATGTTGGATATCGACCACTTCAAGAGTGTCAACGACACCTTTGGTCATGCTTGCGGCGATGATGTGATAATTGACGTTGCCCATATTTTAAAGGACTGCGTCGGCGAATATGGAAAGGTGGGCAGAGTTGGTGGAGATGAGTTCATGCTGATTCTTGACAAAGTAAGCCAGAAGCCCCATCTACGAGAGATACTTTCAGCAATCAGGGAGACTGTTGAGAACAAGTACCGCAGGTTTAAGGATGCGATCGATATTACAGTTTCAATATGCGCCGCTCTTTATCCAACATATGCTGTTGACTTTGACAATTTGTTTGAGCTGACAGACAAAATGCTCTACCTGGCCAAATCAAAGGGGCGCAACAGGTATATCATATATACTCCTGAGATCCACGGCGATATGAATGGTATTGTGAAGGTTGAAAATGTCACTGCGGTTGATTCAGGAGACCAAGAGGACAAGCTTCGGCTTATGCTTAAGTTGTTTGAGGACTTTCTTGTGAATGCCACTTCAAAGGTGCAGGACGCCATGGAACTTATATTAAGGGCCTATGACCTGGATGAAGTGGCAATCTTTACAGATGGCCTTGAAAAGAGCAGCTTTTGTGTAAAAAGAGTTAACAAGGAAGGCGATAGATATGACGTTGTAGATGACAGCATGTCCATGAACTTCCTTGCAACTGAGACTTTCCAGAGGCGCATCAATGTAAACCATGTGGCATTTATAAACGTATTCGACCTCAGCAAAGACTCAGGAGCAGAAATCAAAGAATACATGGAACATCAGGGCTATCATCATATGCTGGTATACCAGTTTAATAAAAATGGGAAGACAGGCTATGTGGTGTTTATCAGCGCAAGGGAAAACTCAAGAAGACAGTCCATGGTTGAGTCCAATGACCTGATCTACTTTTCAAGGATGTTTGAACTGCGCAGGGGCTAAAGGACATCTCCAAATAGCACATCTTAGGGTCGTGTTTTCGTCTTTATACGATCAGGGGTCTCATAAATGGAGTATAAACATATTTTTAATGGAGGATATATTATGATTGAATAGCTTGGAATTATAATGCTGTTTCTTGTTTTCGGATTTCTGATCAAGATCCTTGGAAGAGCAATTATGAATATAGGAATCAGTTTCGGAGTGATTATTCTTGTTATAGTAATTCTCACCGGTCTTATGAACGTGGAAT
>JAILJR010000156.1 GCA_024694565.1 Butyrivibrio sp.
TACTCTTTTTGTGGACACAACATATTGTAGCGATACAATCAAGGAGGTGTGTATGAAAGGTAGTATTACTATGGGAAGAATCAGAGAACGTCATTGCAACTGAAAACAAAAAGAAAACTACAAAAATAAAAGCTCCCGACATTTGTTCATCAGATGTCGGGAGCTTTTATTATATTAAAGTCATGCCTGTACAAATGCAGGTGTATCTGCTGGTGCATCAAGATACTTCTTAAGTTCATCATCTACCTTAAGGAGCGTAATTGAAAAGCCTTCCATATCAAGTGAAGTCATGTAATTTCCAACAAGTGTCTTATAAATCCTGATTCCTTTTTTATCAAGCTCATCCTTAATATGCTTATTGGCAACGAAAAGCTCCATCAGTGGTGTTCCACCCATACCGTTGACCATGACAGCAACTTCATCGCCGGTGTTGTAGATTCCCTCAGCAAGTATCTTGGTAAGAAGCTTGTCAACTATTTCATTTATAGGTCCAATTTTCTCTCTGTTTACGCCGGGTTCGCCGTGGATACCGATACCAATCTCAATCTCATCTTCAGCAAGATCAAAGCTTGGCTTTCCTGCTGCAGGTACTGTGCAGGCGTCAACAGCCATTCCCATGGATCTCACATTGGCAATTACCTTCTCAGCTACAGCTTTAACATCCTTTAGGCTTCCTCCGGCCTCAGCGCATGCTCCTGCAAGCTTATGTACAAATATTGTTCCTGCAATTCCTCTTCTGCCTGTTGTCCAGGTGCTGTTCTCTACAGCTACATCATCAGCAGTAATAACCTGTTCTACTTCGATTCCTTCATCTCTGGCCATATCTGCAGCCATTTCAAAATTCATTACATCGCCGGTGTAGTTCTTAATTACAAGAAGCACACCTTTTCCGCCATTTGCAGCTTTGATAGCCTCAAATACCTGGTCAGGAGTTGGTGATGTAAATACTGCTCCGGCAATTGCACCATCGAGCATTCCCTTTCCAACATATCCGCCGTGAGCCGGCTCATGTCCGCTTCCGCCTCCGGAAACCAGAGCAACCTTTCCTTCAGAACCTCCGGCTCTTACTACAACATCAAATCCATCCAGTCTTTTTAAATACTGAGGATATGCTGCCACCATGCCGTCAAGCATCTCATCCACAACCTGGTCAACCCCATTAATTAGTTTCTTCATTTCTTCTGCCTCCTTTTTTATATTAAATAGAAATTTTTAATCCCTAAAACTATCTTTTTGTAACTGTTTATTTGAGTTGCCCGACAAAAGCTCATTATATTGAGGTGTTTTATATAATCTTACACTACCTTCTTAACGGTTCTTGTAGCTTCTGCCTGCTTTATCACCTCATCAATACCGGAACCACAGACAGCTGAGACTGCAGCTGCTATCGCTCCCTCTACGATTGGCGCATCAGCAAGTCTGACATCAATATTCTCATCTTCCAAAAGCTCAATTGCTGTCTCAGCACTCATAACACCACTTCCAAGATCTGCAAGAAGCACAACACCATCACCGTCATCAGCTTTCTTTACAGCTTCCATTATCCTGGTAGCATCTGTACCTATAGATTTATCCTCCATTCCGCCTGCACAAACAATCCCCTTGTGAGCAGCGGCTATCTGATCCGTCAGATCTTTAATTCCCTCAGCAATTTTATAGCTGTGAGATACGATAACAAGGCCAACCATTTTCCCTCCTCATCAATACATTTTAGTAATACACCAAATAAAAGCGCGTAAAATCAACCTTTAATAAAGTCTCTTATAACCTCCAGTGTCAGTGTTGCTGATGTGGCACCGGGATCCTGATGACCGATACTTCTCTCACCCAAGTAGCTTGCTCTTCCCTTAGTGGCAGCAATGGTCTTGGTAAATTCAATTCCTTCGTTAGCAGCCTTGCATGCAGCATCCAGCGCCTCCGCCATACCTGCACCGGCATCGATTCTGTCTGTATATGCTTCCAGCGCAGGAATCAAAGAGTCAAGCATTGTCTTTTCGCCCTTTTCTGCTTTTCCTCTTTTCTGTATTCCTGCAATAGCAGCCTGAAGACAGAGCTTGAAGTCCTCTGCCGACATCTCCTGCTTGCCTGCAACAACCTTGGCTGCCTCCATATATGCAGTTCCGTAAAGAGGGCCTGAAGCACCTCCAACAGTAGATAATAATGTCATTCCCGTCTTTTTAAGCACTGCTCCGATATCAGCTTCATCCTGTGAAACCTTCTCAATCACAGCCTGAAAGCCTCTGGCCATGTTTACCCCATGATCGGCATCTCCAATTTCCCTGTCCAGATCAGTTAAAAAATCTTTGTTTTCAATAATTTTTTCACCAATACATTTTAAGCAGTCATAAATTCTAGTAGACATATGCAATTTGCCCTCCCAAAAGCTATTTTTATTATCTTGCAAGGAATATTATAACAAATATATTTTAAATTTCCATACTATTTATATTAAATATAACCAATTACTCTACAATTGTTTTAATTATATGTAGCATATTTTAACAAAACCAGTCGTTTTAATTCATTTGCTGCTACCTGTCATATCCATTTGCTGCTACCTTTCATATCCATTTGCTGCAACCTTTCATATTCATTTGTTGCTACCTTTCATGTGTCATGACCTTGGCGGCACGAAATTTCAGTCAAAATAAACTCCTTCACCAAAGTGAAGGAGTTTTTTTGCTTATTATGCTTTAGCAGTCTTTGAATCTGCGAGCTTTTGTATAATGCTGTCTATTGAATTGCCACCGAATGAACTGCCATTGATATCAGCAAAGAAGTTCATCTTCCCGCTCTTATCAAACTTAATACCGAAGTTTGAAATCTCATCGTTCTCATCAGTATTTGCACCAATCTTGTCGCTCATATTACTGATTGTCTTCATCGCATCATCAATCTGCCCCAAAAGCTTATCTTTTGCCTCTTTATTCCTGGGATCATCAGAAGAAAGAATATTTAATTCATCTTCCGAAAGAATGATGCTGTACTCAAGATCTCCACCTATCTGAGAGAGGTCATCCGAAGGTCCTGCAACAAAAACCTCAGCGTTATCGTACTTTTTCTGAAGAAGATCTACAACTTTTCCGTACTTCTCTACATCAGGTGAAAGTTCAACCTTTGCACTCTCGCCAAAGAGATTAGATGCAGATGTTTTTTTCTCTTCCTTGGCCTTTGAAGGCCCTCTTGGTGTTCCCGTAAGATTTCCGGTTCTTATGTTTCCGGCACCCTTATTCTGGAACAGCTGGTTAATGTTACCACTAATTCCATTAGCCATATTACTTCCTCCTTGAAAAATAACCACAGAATCCATTCTGTGGCAAATGACTTATATGTGGGCATATTCCCCCACGTTTATTGTTCTAGGCTATTTAAGTATAGCATCCGGCATTAAGTAAAGTCATAAAAAATGTATAAAATATAGCCCAAAATGAAACAAACTTCCGTGAAAAACGGCCTTTCCCGGAAGTTTAATTTCAAAATACCATTATTTATTCTTTGTCAGTTCAAAATCCTCAATATACTGGATGATGAACTTCACTGTTCCCTCAATACCAAGTATTCCGGAATTGATACACAGATCATAGCTGTCAGCCCTGCCCCATTTCTTGGATGAATAGTAGTTATAGTAGCTTTGACGCTGTTTGTCCTTTTTGTTCATCATATCACGTGCTTTATCATCAGAATTTACGTCAGGGAATCTCTCCTTGATCCTTCTGATCTTGGCATCCTCATCGGCAAAAATAAAGAGATTCAGAACATTATCATAGTCACTTAGAGCATAATCAGCGCATCTTCCGACGATTACGCAGGGTCCCTCATCAGCAATTTTCTTAATTGTATCAAACTGAGCAAGAAATACCTTGTGGCTTATAGGCATATCCACAAAGCTTGACGAATTGTACCCAAAAGAATAGGTATCCATTACAAGATTATACAGGAATGAATTTGTAGGTCTCTCATCATGATTCTGAATCATTTCCTCACAAAAGCCACTCTCTTTAGCGGCCCTTGAAAGGAGCTCCTTGTCATAGCACTTAATTTTGTAATGATCAGCCAGTCTTTCTCCTATTTCTCTTCCCCCGGAACCAAACTGTCTTCCAATAGTTATAATTGTTTTCATACGACATTCCCCCTCTATGTGAAACTAACAACGTTTTCTCCTGTATTTATTTTATTTTAACCTATTTCATTGTCTCAATCAAATGCGAAAAATATTCCGGCAGCGGTGCATCGGTCTCAATATACTGCCCTGTTACAGGATGTACAAATCCAAGAATCTTTGCATGAAGACACTGCCCCTCTGTATGTAAATTAGTTTTTTTCTTAGGTCCGTATGTCTCATCTCCAAGAAGCGGATGTCCGATGGATGCCATGTGGACACGGATCTGATGCGTCCTTCCGGTCTTTAATTTGCATTCAATATATGTAAGGTTCTGTGCTTCGAAACGTTTTAAAACCCTGTAATGGGTAAATGCGTTTTTTCCTCCGCTCTTAAGCACTGCCATTTTCTTTCTGTCACCGGGACTTCTTCCAATCGGAGCCTCAATATCGCCCTCATCCTCCTTAATAATACCTATACAGATTGCATGATATATCCTGTTAATTGTATGCTCCTTGAGCTGCTCTGCGATATTTTTGTGTGCAAAATCATTCTTGCAGGCTATTACAGAACCGGTGGTATCCTTATCTATTCTGTGCACAATTCCGGGTCGCATAACACCATTTATTCCGGATAGATTGTCTCTGCAATGAAACATCAGCGCATTCACCAGTGTTCCCTCATAGTGACCTGCAGCAGGATGAACAACCATTCCTTTTGGCTTATTTACAACTATGACATCTTCATCTTCATAAAGAATATCAAGCGGAATATCTTCCGGCTTTATTTCGGGAACCTTTAATGGAGGAATCTGCATCAATATGCTGTCACCCTCTGAAACAGTATAGCTTGCTTTAACCACCTTGCCGTTAACACTGACCTTGTCGTCATCAATAAGCTTTTTGATATATGAACGCGAAAGAGAGTCGATAAGCTCGCTGATAAGCTTATCGACTCTCATACCTTCATATTCATCAGTGACAACATAATTGAATTCATCACATAAAATATCAGCCATTACAAATCCTTCATCTTCTTTTGATTAAAGCTAAGAAAATCAAAATCATTCTCTTTGTAATAAAAATAAAAAGAATTACAAACAAAAATGTTGAGACCGTGACATAAATATCCGCAACATTGAAAATAGGGAAATTAATAAGCACAAAATAAATAAAATCCACTACATAATCATGTTGAACTCTGTCAATAAGATTTCCGGCTGCTCCGCTTGCGAGTAATACCAGCAGAATATGCATAACATTGAATTTCTTATCGTCAGGCATCCTAAACAGAACATATGCTATTACAAAAAGAATAAGTACAGCAACTAAAACAAAAAACATTTTCTGATTCTGCAGCATGCCAAATGCAGCACCATTATTTCTTAAGAACCTTAATTCAAGAACACCACTAATAATCTCGATTGCAGGCTTACCTTCAAGATATTTACATGCAAGATATTTTGTAAACTGATCAAGAAAAATAAAGAAAGCAATCAGGACTATGTCGACGCAAAGAAATATTTTTTTCTTTTTGGAAACAGCATTATTCATATATAATAAAATCCTTTAATCGTTAGTTTCAATATAGATAAGCTCATCAAGGGCATCAGACATTTCCTGTCTTGTAACTGTATCATCGATGATAGCTTTTCCAATCTTTTTCAGAAGCACAAACCTGATCTTGTCAGAATCTGCCTTCTTATCTGACTTTGTGAGATTAAGTATATCTTCTTTGTCCACGCTGTCGATTGAAATCGGAAGGCCAAAGGGAACAAACATATCCCTTATCTCATAAAATTCATCCATGGACAGCAGTCCTCTCTTCCATGAAATGAAAGCCGCTCCTATACATCCAAGAGCCACACATTCTCCGTGCAGCATCTCAAAGCCCTTGTGCTTCTCTATTGCATGGCCAAGTGTATGCCCCAGATTAAGCAAGGCTCTGTCGCCCTTTTCAAGAGGATCCTTTTCAACTACACCCTTTTTGATCTCGCAGCTTCTTTTTATCATTTCAATGAGCGTATCAGGATCCTTATCCTGTATCTCATACATATTTTCAATCAGCCATGAGTAATAATTCTGATCCTTTATCAGCCCATGCTTCATAACCTCAGCAAAGCCCGAGGCAAACTGCCTCTCATCAAGGCTGTTAAGGGTTGAAATATTCATATAGACAAGCTTTGGCATATAGAATGCACCAACCATATTTTTAACACCGCCAAGGTCCACACCGGTTTTTCCCCCGATGCTGCTGTCGGTCTGTGCTAAAAGAGTCGTAGGAACCTGTACAAAAGCAATTCCGCGAAGATATGTAGCGGCCGCAAATCCGCACATATCTCCCACAACACCACCGCCAAGGGCAATAAGCAGATCATGTCTGTCAAAGTGTCTTTCGAGAAGAAAATCATAGATTTTTCTGATCTCATCAAGATTTTTGTTTTCTTCGCCGGCAGGTATAGAAAAACTAAAAATCTTATCTGACAGCTCCCTGATGCTATCAGATAATTCCTGTAAATAAAGCTTTTCTACGTTTGAATCTGTTATTATGGCAACCTTTCTTTTATCGAACGAAAGATTAGAGAGTTCCTCTTTCAAACCGGAAAAGTCAGAAGAAAAAGCTATATCATAGCATGGTTTATTATTATAATTTACAGTTAGTCTGTTTTCCATAAGCCCTCCATAAAAATAGCTGTTGACTGAAAGATACTTGTCAACAGCCTTGTATTTAATCTAATTGCTGCGGTCCCTCTGTAATACCGCCGCCAAATGTTCCGATTATATCCTGGAAATCACCTGAAATATCCACGGATGCGGGTGTAATAATGAAGATATATCGTGAAATCTTCTGTAGGTTTCCTGATATAGCAAATGTCGAGCCGGATGTGAAATCAATTATCCTCTGGGCGATATCAACATCCAGACCTTCAAGATTGAGCACAACTGTTCTGTTT
The DNA here is from genome assembly GCA_024694565.1 of Butyrivibrio sp. Lineage (GTDB taxonomy): Bacteria > Bacillota > Clostridia > Lachnospirales > Lachnospiraceae > Butyrivibrio. The sequence goes on from JAILJR010000156.1 coordinate 7,053, forward strand.
GCAAGGAGTGTTTCCGTTATCTCCCTTGCATCATCAACAGATGTGGGTTTAATAACACAGACCTCCATTCCGGCGGCTGAGATTGCTCTTCTCCTGGCGGGAACCATTTTCGGCTGAGGCTTCCTTACATGCTCCTCAACGGTATCCATACCTGAATCATCTCTGCTCATAGGTGCCTCCTTATTAATGGATTCGACCTTTGATGTGAAACCGACATCAGGCTCATCATCATAATATCCGTCCTCCCCATTAAGCTGGATTGCATTTAAAAACTTGTCCATGAAACTCATAATCCCTTGTACTCCTCACATAAAATCCCAACAATTCAATTTTATTTTAACTTAATAAAGTGTCAGATGTCAAATATGTTTATTCGGCCGAACCTGTCCCCTTATTTTTATCTTTTTCCTTTACTTGCCCGGAACTGTCCTTGGCGCTGTTATCAGAGGCTTTATCGTTTCCGGCATCCGCCGAATCCTCATCTGTTTTTTCTTCCCCTGAGTCATCGGATTGAAGCTCTTCTTCCTCTTGCGAATCTTTAGATTCCGTATCTTCAGAGACTGCGCTGTCATCTTTTGTGCTCTCATCCTCAGGTTCAATATCTGATCCTGATGAGGTACTACTTCCCACACTTCCAGCACCTGATTGCGCATCGGGATCGACAGTCTTGGCATCAAGAACTATATAATCGTAAACATTCAGACCGTATAGCGTATTGGACTTAACTATTGAATACTCATCATTCTGATACAGGATACTTATCTGACGGAAATCAGCATAGCCTTTATTAATATTATAAACACCTATCAGAGTATCGGTTCGACTAACAGTACATCTTTGATTTGAGTCAGTCAGCACCAGTGTATCACCGGATCTCAGGGTATCTGTATCCAGATAAAATAAAGTCTCGGTTTCGCTGTATACCTCAACAGGAACAAATTCTGTTGTTTCATTTCCCTGCTCATCATATTTTACTCTTAAAACGCCATCAGAATTATCATTGTTCTTTATAACGTAATCCTTGGGGACGAGGAAAAAGGTCTTCGTAACTATTGAAGAATTAGGAATCTTTAGCCCCTTTTCATCCTCAGTTATGAGCTCGATACTCAAATACCTGTCTCTGCAGAAGGTTATCATGGAATTTGTAAATGTAAGTGCAACAAAGCATTCGCCTTCGTCATTGGTAAAGGAGCTGACCTTTCCCCATGATTCATCCTGGTTCTTAATGAATCTTACCTTTACATATCCAAGATCCGTAAGCTGCTGAACCTTTTCAGGATCATCCTCCTGAATTATTACAGACCACTCTTCACTTGTGCATATCTTATATACAGGATCCCCGGACTTGACCAGAGTATTGTTTATCAGCTGGGTCTTTTCATAAATGCTCGTGTCAAAGACAGATGAGTTCATCTTCTGAAGCACAAGATCTTCATATCCGTCTATCGAATAAATTACGATTCCGGTATCAGCTGCATATTTGTAATTGATAGCCTGAAGTGTGGAACTGTTGGCATTCAGAGACTGAATATTTGCCAGAATACTGTTGTTCGAGAGCTTCTGAACCGTTCCGTCGAGACTGACCTTAAAATCATAAACACTGTAAAAATCATGTACATCAAAGGAAGAATCAAAGCTTACAATCTGAGTCCTCAATTCCGAAAGATCCGCATCACTAAGTGCAACCTCCTCAGAGCCCTGTGACTTCAAAAAATCCAGAAGCTGCCCTGATTCATCAACAGTATAAACAAGATTGCCTACAGCAACCCTTCCGCCCTCTGTCGCGAAATAATTGACATATCCGGCTGTATCACTGTTTATGATTTTTTCTTCCCTGACAGCAATCGCTTCATAAATATTATTGGTCGATAGCGATCCCTCTTTAACAGCATATCCGACCATATGATCCCGGCTAAGATAAGTAATAACACTGATAATGATATAAAGAGCCATAACGGCAAAAAATACCATTCCTATGTTAATATTATTGATATTCCCGGGATATTTGGTAACTTTAGGGCTTCTGTTTACTGCCATCTATTACCTGTCCTTAAACAATACTTTTTCATCATTAGATAAGCCGCGGAAAGTCCGCGGCTTATATTCACATTTATTCAAATCCGGATTATCAGAGAGAGATTACAACCTTAGACTTAACAGACTCAGGGAGCTCAGCCTCATCAAGTGATAAGCTCAGTACAAATTCAATTCCGAATTTGTCACCGAGTTTCTCAAGTTTCTCAATGACAGGCGTAATATCCTTGCCCTCAAGGCATGAAATATTCAAAAAGCTGTCAAAATACATTTGCTGGAGATCGTGGTCCTGTGAAATGATTCCACTGACAAATCCTATAAACTCGTCAGGATTATTGATCATAAAATCTGATACTACGATCAGACGAATCTTGTTATTAAGCTCATACATGTGCTTGGTGTTCTTGTCGAGAAATACGACACTGCCAAGAACGTTCTTTACCTCGGTATTAACCTTGTCCAACAGGCACTTTGTTTTTCCTTTTCCCTTTTTCCCAACAATTAACTGAACCATCGGCATACCCTCCTGCAAGTAGAAAAATTTTATAAAAGTATTATAAGTTATCCTATGATAAAAGACAACCTCAATTCACGATTTCATTCAGTAAAGCTGACATATCCTTATACAGAGTCTCACTGTCAATGCTGCGCATTACTACCGCAATGTATGGATTCCCGCTGATATCTCTGGCAAGAAGTATCAGACAGTGTCCTGCAGCTGCAGTCGTTCCCGTCTTTCCGCCGATTACAGTCACACCCATAGGTACTTCCCGCTCTCCGCGCAGATAGGCGTTGGTATTCTTTACAGAAACCTCCTGTGTACTCCCGTCAGCACTTGAATATGTTGTGGAGTACTCTGTCATATTGATTATCTCTGTAAAGGTATCATACTTTATTGCTGCATTAAATATCACATACATATCATAGGCTGTAACATAATGCTCATCAGCAGTAAGTCCGTTGGCATTGACAAAATGCGAATTGGTTGCTCCGATCCTTACTGCTTCTTCATTCATCATCGCAATAAATTCATCGAGAGATGATGCAATATTTGATGCAATCATATTTGCTACATCGTTTGCTGAATAAATCAGAAGTATCCTCAGGGCCTGGTCCAGGGTCATCCTGTCCCCTTCCTTTAAATTTATCTTCTGTGCACCGCTCTCTGTAATGTTTACCTCCGGTCCTGCAATCAGAACCTGGTCAAGTGATCCGTATTTTAGTGCCACAAGCGCAGTCATAACCTTTGTAAGTGATGCAGGATGAACACGCATGTTGACATTCTGGGCAAAAAGCGTTTCTCTTTTGTTTAAGTCAAACAATCCGACGCTGGCGCTGTCTGAAAGAGTTATATCAGATAAAATATCAGTATTCACAACACATAGATTTGAAGCAAATGTCGGAAAATAAAAATCCTTTGTATAAGATGGTGAATCATTCATGGAATATTTTGATGAGTATGTAAAAGCCGTGCAGCCTGTAAGGTTTATCATACACAATAATGCCGCAATGCAAACAGAAAGCAGCTTATTTATACATTTCACGCCACTCAAGGTCTCCTCTGTCAAGTGATTTAATAAGTAGTTCCGCTGATGCAAGGTTTGTTGCTACGGGTATATTGTGCATATCACACAGCGTCATGACATTATTAATATCCGGCTCATGTGATTTAACTGTCAGCGGATCCCTTAAAAATATTACAAGATCTATCTCATTGTGCTCAATTGCAGCCCCCAGCTGCTGTGATCCCCCAAGATGTCCTGCAAGATACTTATGAATCGATAGATTTGTAACCTCCTCAACAAGCCTGCCCGTGGTACCTGTGGCATATAACTCGTTTTTGCTCAATATGCCTCTGTATGCAATGCAAAAGTTCTGCATAAGTCTCTTTTTTGCATCATGTGCAATCAGTGCGATGTTCATTGGCTTATACCCCCATTACGTTAGTTAGTACTTGAAAGCCTTACATTAAGTACGAAGCCTATAGCAGCATATATACTTAAAAGAGATGTCAGACCATAGCTGACAAAAGGCAGCGGGATACCTGTATTTGGCATAACCCCGGTTGCAACGCCAATATTAAGAAATCCCTGAAAGCCTATCCAGCCTCCGACACCTGCTGCGATCACTTCTCCGGCCTTGTCTCTCGTTCTGCTGGATATCATAAAACATCTTATTGATATGAGCATGATAAGCGCAACAACAAGGCAACTGCCGACAAATCCAAATTCTTCACCAATAACAGTAAAAATAAAGTCTGTCTGAGACTCAGAAATGAAGCCTCCGTTCAGAACCGAGCTTATCTCGTTTGTATTGTAGCCCTTACCATAAAGCTGACCGGATCCTATAGCCATCATGGAATTAAGAGTCTGGTATGCTTCTGAATTGGCAAAATCCTCGGGATGAAGCCAGGCAAGAATACGTCTCTGCTGATAATCGTGAAGAAGGTTGCTCTCTCCATTGATCGCATTATATATTACAAAAAGCGCTGCCGGAATAGCCGTTCCCAAGACAGCGACAACAATTCTCCAATCAATTCCGGCCATAAAAATTATTGACGCAAATATGATCATCACCATGATACAGGTTGACAGATCGGGCTGCAATGCAATAAGCCCCAATGGCAGGGCAAGAATTGCAAGACAAACTATAATAAAGCCCAAATTCTTAACTTTATCCTTATATTTCATAATAAACTGCGAAAAAAATAAAATCAATAATATTTTAGCTGATTCAGACGGCTGAAATCTTATACCCAAAAGGCTTATCCACCTCTGGGCACCGTTTACGTTGGTGCCAAGTGGAGACAGTACCAGTCCTAAAAGTACAATATTGACAATATACATAGGTATATAGAATCTGATAAACCAATGATAATCAAGCACAGACAGAAAAAACATGGTTCCTATCCCAAGCACCATTCCAAAAATCTGCTTGCTCTGTGAACCGGGATCTGCCGATCCTATGGCCAGAATACCAATGGTCGTCAGAAAAATGACCATTGCAACAAGTGCAAAATCAAAATCAATTAGATTATATCGTTTTAAATATTTCATTTTCCTACCTTAATCGGCATTTGTAGCCCCATCCTGAAGTGAATGAGCTGTTCCCGAAAGAATATCATCCTCATCACGAAGCTCAAAGTAATATGAAAGCACTTCCTTGGTAACCTGTGCGGCATAGCTTGAAGTGTAACCATATGCAATTCGTGTCGCAACCGCTATCTCCGGTGCTTCATAAGGTGCATAGCAGACAAACAGGGAGTGGTTTGGTCTGTTTGCAGATTCCTGAGCGGTTCCAGTCTTGCCTGCAACATTAACCGCAAGATTTTTGTAATATGACTTATCTTCTACTACCTGCCTCATTCCGGTGTGTATTGCATCCCAGTAAGATCCGGGCATATCAATATAGTTTCTTACATCAGCGTTGTACTGATCAATCAGATTGCCGTAGGAATC